>NZ_JAUQXO010000093.1:0-1946 GCF_030834625.1 Geobacter sp. | reverse complement strand
CTGCGGGACATCCGGGACCACCTCCCTTCCTGGTATTACCGGGAGCTTCCCAAGCTCGCCGGAGGGCCGCTCAAGGATTACCCCCGCGTCTATGAGCTCACCTGGTCCTTTGTCGCCCATACGGACAGCCGCTTCGACCCGGAGCTGCTGATCCGCTTCGTCCGCGCCTGCCAGCGGGTCAACCCCCTTACCATCGGCGAGCTGTGGGCCGTTCCCACCACCCTGCGCATCGTGCTCATCGAAAACCTCCGCCGCGTTGCCATCCGGATCGTCGGGTCGCAACGGGCGCGCCTGGAAGCGGACCGGATTGCCGACGACCTCCTGGGCATCAGCGGACGGCCGCCCCAGGAGGCGGAGGAGAGTCTGGGGGAAATGGAGAAGACACCCCTTCTCACCGCCTTTGCGGTGCAGCTGGTACAACGGCTGCGCCACCAGGGGCCCGATGTCTCCACCGCCATGGAGTTGCTCACCGAAAAATTGGCCGCGCAAGGAACAACCCCGGACGAAGTCGTTCTGCTCGAACATAACCTCCAGGCAACCGCCAACGTGACGGTACGCAATATCATCACGAGCATGCGGCTCATCTCGTCCTATTCCTGGGACGCCTTTTTCGAAGAGGTCAGCCTGGTGGACGAGATCCTCCGCACCGATCCCCTCTTCGCCGACATGGATTTCATCACCCGCGACCGCTACCGGCACGGTCTTGAAGAGCTGGCAAAAGGTTCGAAGCTTCAGGAACTGGAGATCGCCCGCCTGGTAATAGCCAAAACAGAAGAGGCGCGGAACAAAGCGGGGGAAAGCGGCGAAGCGGCCGACTGGCGCCTGCTGGATCCCGGTTATCACCTGATCTCCAAAGGACGGCCGGCCTTCGAGAAAGAGATCGGCTTCCGTCCGTCGCTGCGCAAGAAGCTCCTTCGCATGTACATCGCCCATGCAACACCGGCCTATCTCGGGACCATCTGCCTGGTGACCTTTCTCCTGGCGGCTCTCCCGCTGCTGGCGAGCGCGGGAGCGGGGGTGTCGCCCCCGTGGCTCTTTCTTTTGGGCATGCTGGCGCTTTTGCCCGCGTCCGACGTGGCGGTCATGCTCGTGAACCGGATCCTGGCGGCGCAGATCGGCCCGCGCCACCTCCCCCGGCTGGAGCTCGCCGCCGGAATCCCTTCATCGCTGCGAACCTTTGTGGCGGTGCCGAGCCTTCTCATCAGCGAGGCGGAGTCAGAAGAGCAGGTCGGCCTCCTTGAGGTGCACTACCTGGCGAATCCGGCCGGCGATGTCCGTTTTGCCCTGCTGACCGACTGGCCCGACGCAGACGCCGAGATCCTTCCCGGAGACACGGAGCTCCTTCAGTACACGGAACACCTGATCGAAAATCTCAATGTGCTCCACGGACCCGCCCCCGACGGGGGAAAACGGTTTTTTCTCTTCCACCGCAAACGCCTCTGGAACGAGGGTGAACGAAAATGGATGGGGTGGGAGCGCAAGCGGGGAAAACTTCATGAATTCAACCGGCTGTTGCGGGGAGAGCTCGACACCAGCTACATCCCGATCGACGGCTTACCCCCGCAGCCGCCGCCCGACGTCCGCTACGTCATAACCCTCGATGCGGACACCAAGCTTCCGGTTAAAACGGTGAACGAGCTTGTGGGAAGCATGGCCCACCCCCTCAATCTCCCCCGCTTCGATGAGCGCCTGGGGCGCGTGGTTGAAGGATACGGGGTACTCCAGCCGCGCATCATCCCTTCGTTCCCCACCCGCTCCGACCGCACCCTGTATCATCACCTCTTTTCCGGGCCATGCGGCGTTGATCCTTACGCCTTCGCTGTTTCGGACATCTATCAGGACCTCTTCGGGGAAGGGTCGTTCACCGGCAAGGGGATTTACGACGTGGACGCCTTCGAGGTTTCGCTGGCGGGCCGCGTGCCGGAAAACGCCATCCTGAGTCACGA
>NZ_JAUQXO010000092.1:0-7602 GCF_030834625.1 Geobacter sp. | reverse complement strand
GGATTGCATCGCCACCCTCCTGTGAAGTCAGAAAGGTAGCACCCGAAACGAATTCAAATCGAAAAAAGAACAATTATGTCAAAGAGCTATAAGAATCAGTTGGTTACAGAAGTACATTCGAACTTTACCGGACAGTAGTGATGCGCTCCGTAAAGGGTGAGGATTGAAACAGAGACAGGAGTAAGGAAGTGCAAAATGGCGGGCCGCCTACTTGGCGGCCCGCACATCTCCTGGTTGAGGAGGAGTCTATGGCGAAAGGTATCAAGCTGCGGGTATGGGGGGATTATGCCTGCTTTACCCGGCCGGAAATGAAGGTCGAGCGGGTGTCATACGATGTGATGACCCCCTCTGCGGCGCGGGGCATCCTGGAGGCTATCCACTGGAAACCCGCTATCCGCTGGATAATCGACCGGATTCACGTGCTGCGCCCCATCAGGTTCGACAACGTGCGGCGCAACGAAGTCAGTTCCAAAATTCCGAAACCGAATCCCGCAACCGCCATGCGGGATAAAAAGCCGCTCTACTTTCTGGTGGATGACGGCAACAACCGCCAGCAGCGGGCCGCCACCTTGTTGCGCGACGTGGAGTATGTCATCGAGGCCCATTTTGAGCTGACCGATAAAGCCGGTTCTGAGGACAACTGGGCAAAGCATATGGACATATTCGAGCGCCGGGCCAGGAAAGGGCAGTTCTTTCACCAGCCTTCGCTTGGGTGCCGCGAGTTTCCGGCCTGCTTTGAACTGGTCGAGGGAGCTCCGCCCGTTTCCTGCTATGCAGGACAGAATAAGGACTTGGGCTACATGCTGCTGGATATTGATTTTGCCAACAACATGACCCCGCTCTTTTTCCGGGCACAGATGGAGAACGGCATCATCTCGCCGCCGTCGCCGTTTACTCCGGAGGTGCGCGCATGATTCTGCATGCCCTTAACAGCTATTACGAACGGATGCTCAACACCCCTGATTCCGGGATGCCCGCCTTCGGTACCAGCATAGAGAATATCTCCTTTGCTCTGGTGCTTGGCGAGGATGGTTCTTTGCGGGGAGTGGAACCCTTGTATGAATTGGACGGGAAAAAACAGCGCCCGCGCAAGATTCCTGTACCGGCGGCAGTGACCCGCACATCGGGGGTAAAGGCCAACTTTATTTGGGACAAGGCTTCGTATTTGTTCGGCGCCGATGGTGACGGGTCGACCGATGCGAATCGGCAACGATTCAATGCCTTCAAGGAGTTGCTGCTGGACGTAGGCAAAAAGATAGAAGATACCGGTTTCCGCGCTGTCAGGCAGTTTGTCGAGACGTGGGACTGTGAGCGCTCTCAGGAAGTAATTTCTCGTTATCAACCGTGGGACGACGTCTGTAACGCCAACTTGGTGTTTCGACTGGATGGCGTTCCGGGATATGTTCACGACCGCCCTCCGGTGCAGCGTGCCTGGCTTGAGTATGGTCAGCGCGGCACGGATGCGCCTTTGGTGCAATGCCTGATTACCGGTGAACGTGATGCTCCGTTGGCGCGGGTGCATACACCGATCAAGGGGGTGCGCGGCGGACAGACCTCGGGCGGTTATATAGTGTCGTTCAATGCCTCGGCCTTTGTCTCATACAACCAGGACAAAGCCTCCGTGGCCGAGTTATCTGCCTTTGCTTATACAACGGCTTTAAATGCCCTTTTGACCGGAGACAGCCGCCAGAAGATCGTTATCGGTGATACTACCTATGCTTTTTGGGCGGCTTGCAGCAATCCGGTGGAGGGATTATTTGCCGATCTTTTCGATCCTCCGACGGAGACAGCGGAAACCGACGCAACCCAGGATGACCAGCAGACAACCACAGCCATTCGCGGTCTTTTGAAGGCAATCCGTGACGGCCGCAAGGCTACTGACTTCCTGCCCGATCTGGACGAAGACGTACAGTTCTACATCCTTGGACTTGCGCCCAATGCCGCGCGCCTGTCCATCCGCTTTTGGGAGGCCAACAGCCTGGGGGCTTTGCTGGAGCGGGTCGGCAAACACTACGAACAACTCAATATCGTGCGCCAATTCGACAACGAACCGGAGTTCCCGCCCCTGTGGCGTTTGCTCTGCCAGACCGCCACACTCGGCAAATCGGAGAACGTCTCGCCAGTGTTGGCCGGGGCAATAGCTCGAGCCGTCCTGACCGGGGCACTATATCCTCAGAATCTCTTGCCCGTGGTGCTGGATCGCATTCGGGCCGAACATAATGTCACCTATTTCCGCGCCGCGCTGCTGAAAGCCTATCTGATGCGCAATAAACACAAGGAGGTTCCCGTGTCTCTCGATCCCAACCGTTCTGACCGGCCTTACCTGCTGGGGCGGCTCTTCGCCGTGCTGGAAAAGGCCCAGGAAGAAGCCATACCCAATGCCAACGCCACCATTAAGGATCGCTATCTGGCAGCGGCAGCGGCCACGCCTGGACTGGTCTTCCACATGTTGCTGAAAAATTCGACCAACCATATTGCCAAGCTGAAGAAGGACCCGGAAAGAAAAGGACGGGCCTTCCATTACGAAACCATGATTCAGGATATCATCGCCGGGTTTTCCGATTATCCGACAACCATGAAAGCTGAAGAACAGGGGCTGTTCATGATCGGTTACTACCATCAGCGGAAAGATCTCTATACCAAGAAAACTCAGGAGGGCTAAACCAATGACTGCAATCGCCAATCGTTATGAATTTGTTCTGTTGTTCGATGTTGCAAACGGCAACCCCAACGGCGACCCCGATGCCGGCAATATGCCGCGTATCGACCCGGAAACCGGGCATGGGCTGGTGACCGATGTTTGTCTGAAGCGGAAGATTCGCAACCATGTGGCTCTTGCCAAGGGTGGAGCCGAAGGTTTCAATATTTACGTGCAGGAAAAGTCAGTTCTTAACCAAACCAACGAGTTGGCCTACAAAGCATTTGAGCTTAAACCCGAAGCCAAGAAGCTACCTAAGGCTGAGGAGGATGCCCGGAAAGTTACCGGTTGGATGTGCGCCAACTTCTACGATATCCGGAGCTTCGGTGCGGTCATGACCACCGAGGTGAATTGCGGGCAGGTACGCGGGCCGGTGCAGTTGGCGTTTGCCAAGAGCGTCGAGCCAATCCTGTCGCAGGAAATCAGCATCACCCGTATGGCAGTAACCAACGAGAAAGACTTGGAAAAAGAGAGGACCATGGGACGCAAGCACATCGTTCCGTATGGTCTTTATGTTGCTCAGGGCTTTGTCTCTGCGGCGTTGGCAGACAAAACCGGTTTCGGTGAGGAAGATCTGGAACTGCTCTGGAATGCGTTGATCAATATGTTCGAGCACGACCGTTCTGCCGCCAGGGGGGTGATGAGCAGCCAGAAGCTGTTTGTTTTCAAACATCGGGACAAACTCGGCAACGCCCCTGCCCACAAGCTTTTCGACCTGATCGACATCAAGCGCAAGGAAAACTTGGAAGGTCCGGCGCGGTCTTTCAAGGATTATGTTGTCACAGTGGGGACTGTTCCTGAAGGAGTGGAGATTATCGAAAAACTGTGATTTGGAACCCAGGGCGGCCACATGGGGTCGCCCCTACGAAATACCGATAACCTGGGCGAACACGAGGTTCGCCCCTACGGGACAAGGGACGGGGTATGACCTATAATCCTGACGTTCATCATCGCCGGTCCATCCGGTTGCGGGAATATGATTATTCCTCTGCCGGGGCCTATTTCGTGACCCTTTGTGTACAGGGGAGGGAATGCCTGTTTGGCGGAATCGTTCAGGACGACATGGTGTTGAACGAGGCGGGACGAAAGGTGGAGGGGGTCTGGCGGTCATTGCCGGACCGGTTTCCGAATGTGACGCTCGATGAATTCGTGGTCATGCCGAATCATCTGCATGGGGTGATCGTTGTCGCTGATAATGGTTTAACCGACGCCGTAGGGGCAATTCATGAATTGCCCGACACATGTTGCAACGACAGGGCAATTCATGAATTGCCCCTACATAAGAAACGCAGAACCATGTTGATTCCGAAGGTGATCGGTTTTTTCAAAATGAACACCGCTAAACAGATAAACCTGATGCCCAACACTCCTGGTATTCCGCTCTGGCAGCGCAATTATCACGAGAGGGTGATTCGGGGTGAACGGGAAATGACCGCAATTCGAGAATATATCCGTCAGAACCCTCTGAAATGGGAATATGACCAAGAAAACCCGGAAACAACCACACGGTAGGGGCAGTTCATGAACTGCCCAATGGTGACGCAATGATTTGGGCAATTCGTGAATTGCCCCTACATAGGGAATAACCATGGATTCTCCCGACCCCATCATGATCTCCGCCCTGGAGCATTACAGCTACTGCCCCCGCCAGTGTGCCCTCATCCACGTGGAACAAGTCTGGGGCGAAAACCTCTACACCATGCGCGGCCGCGATGTGCATGAAAACGTGGACGTGGAATCGTCCCACGATGTGGCTGGAATCCGCTACGAGCGGGCGCTGCCGCTCTGGTCGAAGAGGCTGAACCTTGTCGGCAAGGCCGATCTGGTGGAATTCCACGGCGAGACTCCCTACCCGGTGGAATACAAGTCGGGCAAGCACCGGGCCGGCCACCACGAGGCGCTGCAACTCTGCGCCCAAGCGATATGCCTCGAAGAGATGTTCGGGGTGCCGGTCGGGCAGGGCGCGCTCTTCTGGCATGGTTCGCGGGAGCGCCGGGAAGTCGTCTTTACCGATGCCATGAGAGAGCACGTCGAGAAGGCGGTTGAAGGTGTCCGTGGGATGCTTGCACAATCCACCATCCCGCCGCCGGTAAACGACAAGCGCTGTACCCATTGTTCGTTGAGAGAATCCTGTCTTCCCGCCGTCGTTGCCGAAAAGGACAGAAGCCGAAAGGCGGCGCGGGAGTTGTTTGCAATCTGAGGAGGGATGGATGGAAACAAGGCTGGTGGTTTTTCAAGGGAAAGAAATTCGTAAAACCCTGCACAACGGGGAGTGGTGGTTCTCGGTTATCGACGTGATAGGGGTTCTTGTGGAAAGCTCTATTCCCCGTCGCTACTGGAGTGACCTGAAGCGAAAGCTCACCAATGAAGGCTATAACGAGTTGTACGAGAAAATCGTACAACTGAAACTCGTGTCAGCGGACGGTAAGACGTATTCGACCGATTGCGCCAACACCGAGACCATGTTCCGCATCATCCAGTCCATCCCGTCCCCCAAGGCTGAACCCTTCAAACGCTGGCTGGCCAAGGTCGGCTACGAGCGGGTGCAGGAGATCGAAGACCCGGAGCTTGCCACGAAGCGCACCCGCGAGCTTTACCGTGCCAAGGGGTATTCCGAAGCATGGATCGAGAAGCGGATGCGAGGCATCGCCATCCGGGCCGAGTTGACTGAAGAGTGGAAGAACCGGGGCGTGAAGGGAGAACCGGAGTACGCCATCCTGACCGCCGAAATCTCCAAGGCCGCCTTCGGCATGACCCCCGGCGAGTACAAGCAGTTCAAGGGGCTGGAGCGGGAAAACCTGCGGGACCACATGACCGACCTGGAATTGATCTTCTCGATGCTGGGCGAGGCGGCTACGACGGAAATCGCCCGGAAGCAGGATGCCCAGGGCTTTCCCGAAAACAAGGTGGCTGCCCACAAGGGGGGACGGATTGCCGGCGAGGCGCGGGAAAAGCTGGAGGTGGAAACCGGCAAGGGGGTGGTGACTCCGGAGAATTTCCTGGTTGAGCCGGAGAGCCGCAAGCGGCTGAAGGGGAAAAAACCATGAAACAGATCCTCAACACCCTCTACGTCATGACCCAGGGGGCCTACGTCAGTCTCGACCACGAGACAGTAAAGGTGGAGGTGAAGGGCGAACTCCAGATGCAGGTGCCGCTCCACCACCTGGGGGCGATCGTCACCATGGGGAACGTCATGATGAGCCCCTTCATCATGGCCCGCTGCGCCGATGACGGCCGGGCCGTGGTGATCCTCGACCGCAACGGCAAGTTCAAGTGCCGCGTCGTCGGCAAGACCAGCGGCAACGTGCTCCTGCGCCAGACCCAGTACGAGGCGGTGCGCGACCGGGAACTCTCTGCCGCCATCGCCCGGAACATGGTGGCGGGGAAGGTGAAGAACGCCCGCCAGATCCTCTTGCGCGGGGCGCGGGAGACGGATGTGAACGACGAGGCAGCGGCGCTGCGCGGGGCCGCCGACACCCTGGCCGATGCGCTCTTCCATCTCAAGGATGCGACGGATATCGACCACGTCCGCGGCCTGGAGGGGGAGGCAGCCAACGCCTATTTCCATGTCTTCGACCGGATGGTGAAGGAGGAGGACCGCCCCACGTTCCGGCTGAATGGCCGCAACCGCCGGCCTCCCCTTGATCCCATGAACGCGCTGCTTTCCTTCCTTTACACGCTGCTCCTCAACGACTGCATCAGCGCCGTGGAAGGGGTCGGGCTCGATTCCCAGATGGGCTTTCTCCATGTGCTGCGTCCGGGGCGGCCGTCCCTGGGGCTCGATCTCATGGAAGAATTCCGGGCCGTGCTGGCGGATCGGCTGGCTCTCACCCTCATCAACCGGAAGCAGATCACGGGGAAGCACTTCGAGGTGCGGCCCGGCGGAGCCACGTATCTTGATGACGCGGGGCGGAAGGAGGTCATCATGGCCTACCAGAAGCGGAAGCAGGATGAATTCCACCACCCGGTTCTCGACCAGAAAGTCCCCTTTGGTCTCCTTCCCCACGTCCAGTCCCGGCTGCTGGCCCGGCACCTGCGGGGCGACCTGGAACAGTACACGCCGGTTCTCTATTCGTGAGGTGAGGGTATGTGGGTAGTTGTCTGCTATGATGTGAACACCGAAACCAAAGAGGGGCGCCGGCGCCTGCGGCGAGTGGCCCAGGCGTGCAAGAACTACGGTCAGAGGGTCCAGAAGTCGGTGTTTGAATGCCAGGTCAACGAGATGAAGTTCGAAGACCTCCGGCGCAAACTGCTGAAGGAGATCGACAAGGAGCAGGACAACCTTCGCTTCTATCGCCTGACCGAGCCCCGGGAGAACCACGTGGAAACCTATGGCCTTACCCGGACGATTTTTTTCGACGAAGAGCCGTTGATCGTCTGAGCGCGAACTTGGTGCTGCTTCGAAATGCCGGGAGGTTCGCGGATAGGTAACGTTATGATATTGCGAGTGACAGAGGAGGTGAAAAGTTGCTGGAGATGGTTTTCCTGTCGGATTCTGCTAGATTCGCGGGAAACGGCATGTAACTGCTTGAAAGCTGTCACGAAAAAATGGTGACAGTAGCGCCCGCCCACGTGGGCGGGCGAGGATTGAAACCTCTGTATGGTTACGCTTTTTGCTGGTTTGTTACGCGTAGCGCCCGCCCACGTGGGCGGGCGAGGATTGAAACACCCCCTCGGCCGCTACCCACACCCTTACCATCTGTAGCGCCCGCCCACGTGGGCGGGCGAGGATTGAAACGGGGAGCGGGATGCAGCGGTCTTTATCGCCCTTGCGTAGCGCCCGCCCACGTGGGCGGGCGAGGATTGAAACTCACCCGTGACGCCATCCTGGAGGCGCAGGACCGCAAGTAGCGCCCGCCCACGTGGGCGGGCGAGGATTGAAACTAATTGTCGGCAGTATCGGC
>NZ_JAUQXO010000091.1:0-15865 GCF_030834625.1 Geobacter sp. | reverse complement strand
TTTGGGACAGCCCTTGCTCTGTTACCAGTTTGACCGCCTCTGCTCGAAACTCTGGCGTGTAACGTTGCTGCTTCTTCATGTTCCCCTCCCTCTCGGTAGTTTACCAAGTGGGAGTGTCCATTGTCTTCAGGATACGTCACTACAGCCAATCAGATTACCCCAATGACCGAGAACTTCTTCACCTCTCATCTGCAGGAATGTCTTTTTATGCTCCAAGTGGTTGTTCCCAGTCCCAGGGGCCGCCATTTCCGACCAGCGCTCCATATTGGTTAAGGAACCGGCAGTTTTTCTTACCGTGTCAAACCAGACAAAGAGGTTGTCAAGCCTGTTTTTTTGAACTTCATCGAGTTCAAGGATGTTGGCTTCACTGTCCTTGCCTATTCGCCTGCGAGGTGCCCATAACCCCGTGTGACAGACCGGGCAGCTATACGGGGTGGCCTTCCCTCGACCGTTTAGTTCATAGGTAATCTTGCGACCGCAGTGTTGGCATTGTTCCGTGAGCGCTATGTCGTGGATTGGGCACTTGGAGATTGCATAGAGTTGGTGGAAGATGCTGTGATAGCCGCGGTTAATGCACTCCGGGCAGTAACGCAAATTCGTTTCGGGGGTAAGCCAGCGGATTTCTAATGAGGAGATGAGGGAGGTTACAAGGCTATGGTTCAAGTCATCAGGGCTCAGCTTGAGAACTTTACGGATTTTTTCGCCATCGAAGCCGCCCAGGGTGTGGAGGTTCCACTTGCCGTGGCTGCGCCGTTGCCGGCGATCGGCCATGGAGGTTTTCTTAAAGAGCTGTTTTGCACCTTGCACGCAAACCCAGTTCAGCGCCGCAAACTTGTGAAGGAGGGACCAGAGCGATTCATACGGAGCCACCCAGTCGCGTCGCCAGCAATATCGCGGCCCAGAGCTCAAACCCGTCTCAATGGAGGTCATCGGGGAATCCCTCTGCCGTGATGAAATCACCGCAGAGGTGGTAGCCTGATTTCTCCACCGCCTCTTTCCAGATTTGCACGGACAGGTGCGGCTCCGGGTCGCTCAGGTTCCCGTATTTGCGCATGACGTACTCCACAGAGTAGGAAAAGAACTGCATCGGCAACTCGTCCCCCCCTGGCAGCCTCGCCTTTTTCTTTACCTCCATGAACGCCTGCCAGATGGTTTCCGCCTGGCCGACGAGGCGCCAGCCATGCACGTATGCCGTCGGGAAATAGAATCGGGTGAACGACCAACCGCTTCCCGCCGGATGGTCGGAGTTTTCGTCGTACCCGTGGAGGCATACCCGAATCTCTTCCGGACTGCTCAGGCCCGGGAATTGGTGGGTGTTTACCATGAACCTCCCGACGAGCTGAAAGCGTTTGGCGATGACGAAGGCTTTGCGACGAGCGACCAATTCCTTTTGTCCGACCAGGATGAACGTTGGCCTCACCCGTGACATATCGAGGTCGTTGTAGATATCGACGAGCCATTTGTAATGCTGGGGCTGGAGGTTCTGCGCCTCGTCCAGAAAAATGACCAGCCGCCGGTGGGGATTATCTGCCGCCATGCAACGCAGGTATTCAGACAACCGGCCTCTCTTCTCCACCGACTTCCCGCGTGCACTGAAGCCGTGGCCGAGAGTCGTCAGGAATTCTTCAAAGAAAACGTTCTCGTTCGGATATTTGTGTTCCCTGCAAAGGAAGACCACAATGGGCAAATGCCCCTCGAACTTGGCCTCCAGCTGTTTGGCGACATACGTGATTGCCCGGGTTTTTCCGAAGCGCGGTGGCCCAAACACCAATCCTCCGGGCTGCCTTATCTCAATCCACTCGGAAATGGTCAGAAACATCCCGTAAGTTGCCGGGGTTCCGATGATATAGTCGCCCGTTTCGATCGGATGACTTTCCCTAGGGATATTCGGTCTGATGAAGTAGTGCTTGTTTTCCATAATCAGTACGTAAAGGTCTTCTGCTTGAACATGGCAGGATCCACGGATGTCTCCCCTACCCTCTTCTCGTGTTTCGGCTCCTCCGCCGGCATCTCGACAGGCTGATCGGAGTATTTGTGAGTATCCTGTTCGAGAGCCTTTTTTGCCTTGATCAGGTGCCGCCTTGCCTTCTTGCTCTTGACCGCCTCTTTGCTCAGATAGTCCATGTAGACGTGGATCGGGTCATCGTTTTCCGTGTACCGGATGAGCTGTCTATCCCGTGCCCGCATGATCGCCCGCCGCATTTCCAGGGTATGGGGCGTGCGCCCCCAAAATCCTCTGGCGTCCAAAACGCCAAGCTCCGAGCCGTCAGAGAAAAATGCCTCGATGCTTCGCGGGTCTTGCGGATCAACATAGAGAATGAGCTTCTGCCCGATCAATTCCGGCATGGTGGCGAGAATGTCGTTTGTGTAGCGGACTCCTTCCAGCTGAATGTAAGGGCGTTTCCCTTGCGCCACGCTGCCGCGGACGGTTCTCACGACCCGGTAATTGAACATGGCAAGCCTCCTCCTTCTCCCCTCCTCAAGCTTGGGGATGAGAAAGTTAGGATCCGACACGAACAGACGCAACTGCTCCAGTGGAGACCGATAGCCGTTGCAGGCGGACGGCGTGCCGTTGTAATCTGCGATGAGGACCGCGACCAGGTCCTCAATGTGCTCGAGGCGGATCTTGTATTTCATGGCGATCTTATCGGGGGATTGACGCCGCGGGTCCTGCGGACTGTTGCCGAGGGTCGAAGGGAGACGGTGGAAACCGTTCTCTTCAAACAGGCCGAAGAAGCGCTCGACCAAAGGGCGGCGTTCCGGAGATGCAACCGGCCCAGCGTTGACGCCGCAGCCGGTGACTTCGACGAGAATTCTCGTGACGTCCTCTGCCAGGTTGGCCTTCGCATTGTCATAGCAAAACTCCTGAAAGATTGCCCACTCCAGATCTTTGATGACCGCCGACGGCATTCCCCCGTCCGCGGGATACTTAAGACCGGGCAGGGTCAACTGCCTGGGGACCCAGGGCATGATTGTCTTCTTGATGCACTGCATCACATCGAACATGCTGTATTCGCGGCCGAACGACAGGTGATAGCCAAGAATGGCGCCGGAAAGGGCCTCCTTCATTACTAAAAGCCAAATTCGATCGATAACCAGATCGGTCGTACCGCCGTATGGCGAAGGAATCTGCAGGATGAAGGTAATGTCGATGTTGTGGCCGTCGAATTCGACGCGCACATAGGGGCGTGTTACCGGAAGAATTTGTGACTCAGCGTGTCCGAGTTTCAGCTTTCTCGCTGCATCTTTGCCAAACCTGGCTTTCACGGCATCACCGCATTTGACGTTCACAAGTTTTCGAAGATAGTTATAGAGAGCCCGGTATCCCATCGATTTCACATTGAACGGGTAGCCGCTCTTGATCCCCTTGGCTCTGCAGGCGTCGATGAAGCGTTTGAATATCGATTTATAGTTGATGCGGGATTCGTGGACGATGATGTTTTGAGTCTTCTTGAGGAAATAGGCTTCAACCTCCTCCCGGATATCCGGGTGACGCTCGAACAACTGATTAAGCGCCCCTGCAGCTCCGCCCCGTTGATCAAGGCCCGTGCGGGTCACCGGAGCGATGCGGTCATACACTTTTTGATGTATATACGGCAACAGTGCTCGGAATCCCCAGATTCTCCCGTCGGGATGAGTAGTCAGGCATCTCTCGACGAGTCGGTGGATGGTTTGGCGGCTCAGCCGAAACGTGGAGACGAGATAATTGAGAGAATGGCCCGAGAAGTAGCCTTGGACCACCGCTTCTCTTGTCGTGTAGAGCTCCAGCACCTCACCCGACAGGGCGGATTTGTCAACGCTCGGCCAACCATCCGGGTCACTTATCTCCGGGGGGAATTGGTCTCGTCTAACCCTGGACCGATAACTCATGACTTGACCTCAATGGGATTGCCTCTGTAAGCACTGCCTGATCAAGTGGTGCCTGCAACTCGCCAGCATGGATCAACCGAAAGACCGCACCCCGGATCGAGGTCGGCGGCACTCCGTCGAACCAGCGGCTCAACGCGAGCAAAGAAATGGTTCCTTCCTCGGCGACAATTTGCCTTATCGATTCCTGGATCTTGTCAAGGTCCAAATCCCTGGTATTCGCCAATTGCGCCAGGATAAGCTGCCAGTTGCGAAGCTGGAGCTTGTTGGCATAGACCTCGTTGTCGGTCAATACCTGGTGTGCTATCTCGCGACGTTCGCACCAGGCTTTCTGAAGCTCGAGCAGGCGCCTCAGTGCGGGCTTTTCGTCGAGTTGGTCCAGCTTCTTGGCATACTTCAACTCCCGGTACTCTTCGGCGCCATTTCGCCACTGCACCCACATGTCGATCAGGGAACTGCCATTCTTGCCGTCGTTAACGCCCAACACCTTTATCGGCCGTTCGCAGAAGGCGGCGATTTCTGGTGTTGCCTCCACGAGGATCCAATGGTGGTACTCCAGATTACTGTAAAACTTGACACGACGATCGATCTTCGGGCTGTAGACCTGCCAGTAGTTGCTGCCGCCTCTCCCCCGCCTCGGCTCCCAGAGTGGCTTGGTGTGGCGAAGAGTTTGACCGCGATTGCCGGTCTGTGCCGTTTCGTTCATAAGCTCCATTTCGCCGGCTACACTGTGTGAAGAAAAGCCGACGCGATTCCCCCTAATTTTATTACTCCGGATTTTCGGCGGCATTGGACAGACTTGGATAAAATTAATCCCGGGGCCGTTCCGATGAGCGAAGAACTAAGGAAATCTGGCGGCACGCGAAGACCTGCGACAACTCAGGAGATCGTGAAGGGGATTGGTATGATGTCGAAGGTCGATTCACTCAGGCTCAATCGTTTCGCCAAAAGCCGAACAGTGCTGCTGGGCGTGCTCGCCCATGGTCAGACATGGCAGGACTTTGTTCAAGAGGCGGTTCTCCTGACCCTGAACGGACAACGCCGCTGGTACCCTTGGGAAAAGAGTTTTGTCGTCCATCTCATGGATAGTGTGTGGAGTATCACCGGCCACATTTTTGAAAGTGTGAGGACACAGCACGAACCAGTGCCCATCAGTGCTCTGCTCGGCAATCCCGACGAGCTTTCACCAAACCATTGGCCCTGTAATGTGCCGGCTGATTGCCCCACCCCCGAGGAGCAGTTGATGATCAAGGAAGAGGAAGCAGAAAGAGCACGGCTGATCGCCCACTTGTATCGGAATATTGCGGTTATTCCGGTTGGTCCGGATGTATTAAGATGCAAACTTGAGAGAATGACGGGGAGAGAAACCCGTGAGGCGCTCGGCCTCGATGGGAGAAGCCATGCCGCTATCGATAAGCGCATCGCGCGTAAGGTAGCAAAAATCTGCATGGCTATGACGCTAGGCGACTAGGCGGGACCCGAATATCTAGGGACTTAAGTATGGCGGCCCGTTTTCCTAGGACACGGAGATTTACCTCATTTTCATATCCAGAATAACCGGGGCCGCCATACGCAAATTATCTTTTTAGCGTTATGCCAAAAGCATAGTCTATAAATAATGCACCCGAAGACTGGTCCGAAACCAGTTGAGGAGTAATGGTTGGTAAGTCCGCAGCACTCGGGCTTCTTTCTGTACCGGCGCCAAACGTGAACGGGTCGTGCGGCAGCGCATAATTCGTCCAGCATGCCGGACCATCCACCGCTTTTGTATCACCAGAAGTGCCGGAAGTTTTCCTCAGAAACAGAGGATCGAAGCGATGCCCATGCTACGAAGGGGGAAGAGCCTTGAGGCCGATGATGCCGGCGAGTATCAATCCCACACAGATCAACCTGCCCACTGTTGCAGAGTCGCCGAACAGGAAGATGCCCAGGAGGACGGTCCCGACAGTGCCAATGCCTGTCCAGACCGCGTAGGCAGTTCCCCCTGGCAAATCCTTCATGGCGACGCCAAGAAGCGCCACACTTATGGCCATGGCCGCTACCGTACCTACGGTTGGCCAGAGCCGGGTAAAACCTTCCGTGTACTTGAGACCGATAGCCCATGATACTTCAAACAGGCCGGCGATGACGAGAACGAGCCAAGACATAATTGCTCCCGAAAAATGAGGCCGTCCCCAACTCGTGATTGAACAGGCAGGGTCGTCCCCGCCTCACAGAACCAGCCTTCTGCCACAACACGCCATCATCCGTTCGATTTATTGTATAAGTGTTTGTTTTTACAACCTTGTAAAACAACCTCGACTTGAAACATCCAAAAACATTACACAAAGTATTCGTTACTGGCCCAATGAGGGGCTAGATGTAACTTCCTCAATGTTTCCACATATTAAGAACCCCAACAATCGGCAGCATCATGCGAGCCCCCAACACAACCGCATTTAAAGGATTCTGAACGGTAATCGTATTGATTCTTGTTTCCTCTTGAACTCTTTCTCTCATGCCAGCCAGTAACGAACCTCCTCCCGTCAAATGAATCCCGCTGTCAATAAGCTCGCATCCAATGGAGTGGGGGATATTCTTGAGAAACATAACAATAGTGTTGAATATTTGAGCTAGTGCAAGTTCAAGGGACGCCCATATCTCTCGCTCGCCCCCTGACTGGAGTGCAGAAGCACCTATTAGCTCATCCCGCTCGAGCGCATGCGATACATTGCTGCCAGTCCCCACCGCTCCGGAAATCCCCACTTCGCGCAGTATCCTCTCGGCACTGTACTCCGAAATCTGACTATTCGATTGTCTAGCGACCGTCTCTCGTATCGAGTTGCGGAGCGTGCCACACCCCATTCTGATGGTCGACGTTTCTATGATCTTGCCAGACTTTATTATGGCACAGTCCGTCACCCCTTCACCTATATCGATAATCATCTGTGAAGATGTGGAAGAGACATCGATTCCCCCTCCAATAGCTGCGGCAAGAGGTTCGGGGACAACGACCACCGCTGATGCGCCAGCCCTGGAAACAATGTCAATGATCATCTCCCGTTCATTGGCACTGGCATCGGTCGGCGCACAAGCCACGGCCCGCGGCCGCAATATGCCGATAGATTTAATCCCGTCAAGTATCGGCTCAAGTACAGCAACCGCCACATCACGATTCACCACTACCCCTGAACGTAGCGCGGAAAGATCCCCTACCTTTGATTGGCGCACTACAGGGCCATGGAGTTTTGTTGCTATCCGGGTAGTTGCGGTGCCAATATCGATCGCGACATCAGGGCGCCAGATGGCATGATCCAGAATTCTTGCCCCATGTTTCATTGGTGTGTCCTGTTTTATTGAGCAGTTGTCAGTGTCGGCGGATGAAATCGACCCGACGGTTTTTAGACCAGGCAGATTCCTCGTTACCGCCGACGGCGGGTTGCTCTTCGCCGTAACTCACGATTTCCATCCGATCGGCGTCAATGCCGAGATTCACCAGGTACTTCAGGGTCGATTTAGCGCGCTGTTCCCCAAGGGCCAAGTTGTAGGCGTCGGAACCCCGCTCGTCGGTGTGCCCTTCCACCGTTATCGCCACATCGGGATTCTTTCGGAGCCAGTCGGCATTCCGTACGAGAGCCTCCCGGACTGGAGCGGTGAGAAGCCAGGAGTCAAAGTCAAAGTAGACCGTTTCGAGGGGACTCGCCTGCACGGCTGCCGTTTCAAGCTTGGAGAGGCTTCCTTCTGCCATATCAGTCATGGAGATCTGCTCGGATCGCATATCACCTGCTGACGGCGCTGCATCGGTGGCGGTAGTGACTCCTTGCTCGACGCCCAGTCCGGAGGCGGGTGCTGTCACGATCATCTCCTTCTTGGCACAACCTACAGCAAATGCGAACAAACAGAGGATCAGCAGAATGGTTCGTATATCTCTCATGAAATCTCTCCTCGATAGTAGATTGAAATATGCCTGTAACGAGCTGATTGACGCCTATCTCCCGTCAGCCTCGCCTTCCCCAGATGGGAGGGAGTAAGGCCTTATGGTGGAAGAGACTAATCAGGAGCAACTTTGTTGTTAAGCAGGATAGTCCCCTCCATGTTCGCAATCCAGATGGTCCCACACGTAGTGCATTCGAGCAGGTTATCGGCATATCCGTCGGAGTGCATGGCGATTTCGATCTTCGTGTGATCGTTGCAGATGGGGCAATTCATGGTGCTTCATCTCCTTCGTGTCTTTTGTCTGGTGAGCACTGAGCGTGCGCCAGTCCCTCACAGGTCAAAATCCCCTGCCGCCTCAGGCTGATAGAGAATTTCCTCGATTTTGATCTTTTTGGCGAATGAGCGGACTGCCAAATCCAGGGTGTCGCCGGCACCAAAGCCAAGGATCGCGGTTCCGATGGGTGACAGGACCGAGATTTTTCCTTCCGCAATGTTTGCATCTTTGGGAAAGACCAACGATATGGTCATTTCCTTGTCGGCATGGAGATCACGCAGTTTCACCCTTGTGTTCATGGTCACGACATCCGGGGGAATATCCTGGGGGTCGACGATCCTGGCCGATGCCAGTTCCTCGTCCAGGCGCTGGAGGTCCTTCCGCTCGCGAAAATTTGTCGTAACAAGAATCTCTTCAAGCCTTGAGAGATCGTTCTCCGTCATGTAGATAGCTCGTGCGTCCATATTCGTCCTTTCCATACTGAAGTTTTCAACGATGTGAAAGTGCTGTGCTTTTCAGAAGGTTTCCGTTTTGACCAGCAACGCTCCTGTGAATCTGCTCAAAGCAGCCCCGGAAGGAGTTGGCTCAGGCCACCGGTGATGAATTCTATGGCAATGGCGGCCAGCAGAAGTCCCATGAGCCGGGTCGCGATATTGATGCCGGTTTTCCCCATTATTTTTCCGATGGGAATAGCCAGGCGCAGGATGAGCCATACGAGGCACGCCGTTGCCGCGCTGATAAGAATCAGGATGCCGTCATGGCCCCAACTCCCCGCCTGATTGCTGTAGATGATTACCGTGCTGATGGCCCCAGGCCCTGCGAGCAGGGGGATAGAGAGAGGCACCACGGCGATGTCCGCTTTTTCTTCCGCCTCACGCGCCTCTTCATCGGTGTACCTGCTTCGGCTGTGCTGGGCGTAGAACATGGCAATGGCGTTCAGCAGGATGAGGATTCCTCCCCCGACTCGAAACGATGAGATGCTGACGCCAAAAAAGCGCAGCAGCGACTCGCCTACCAGTACGGTCACCGCCAGCACGATTCCCACCGAGCATGCAGCAACGCGTGCTGTCCTCAGCCTGTCCTTCGGAGGGTCGTCATTGGTTGTCGCCACGAAAACGGGAATGGCTCCGATCGGGTTTACGACCACCAGCAGAGCGGTAAACGTCTTTATGTATTCAGGCCACGTGAGCATCATAAAACCTTACACCCCTTTTGCTGACGCACTGTCCATGGCGCCCCTCCTTTCAGACACTTTGCGGGCCTCCCGCAACAAATACCGCACCAGTTTGGGAGACAGAGGCTTGTCGAAAACCCTTTCAATGCCCGCTTCGTTGATCTCGTGCCTCAAGGCAAGCGTCGGCAAGTCGGTATACATGAAGACGGCAAGTCCGGGACGAGTCCTGCGGGCTTTGCGGGCCAGCGTGATGGCATCCATGTCCGGCATCACCAGGTCGGTGAGCATGAGTTCAAAGGATGTCTCGCATAATGTGGCGAGGGCCTCTTCTCCGCTGCCAACACGGTGGACCGTTGTATTGTTTCTGTCGAAAAGCTCTTCCAGGAGGGTCAGGTCGTAATCTCTCCCGGCGGCAAACAGTATTTTTGAGGCAACCATTGTCTTGCTCCTCTCTCAACGTAGTCATTACTGCTACCCCGACAGATGCGGACAGAAGGCGACATCGGCTATATCCAGGCGGTATTCCCCAGGACAGATCGGCCCGGGGCTGAAATGCCTCCTCCGCCCGTTGCGGTGGTTTAGATGGGTATCGACCCCACCGGCGATGCCATATTCGGCCCCCACTGATGCCCGGCACCGTTTGCCGCACGCACCGCAACAATGGGGTACCTTGTTCCTCCTTCCGCCTCTGGATGATAATTGTGTAAGCATTCAGGTATCCTCCATCGCCAAGCGCGATATCCAGCCTGTCCATTACGCTTCGGACCGCCACGGATCAATGGAGCGGAACCGCGGTCCGAGGTCCTTGTTTCTTCTTGGTCTTTGGCAGGGTGATGTGGAGCACCCCTGACGCAAAGTGCGCAGTCGCGTGCTCTCCCCATACCTTGACCGGCATCGGAAATGAGCGGCAAAACGAGACCTGCGAGTGAAGCGTTTGTCCGCTCGACACCCCGCCCTCCACTCGTTCCCCCCTGATGCTGAGTTCGTTGTCAACGACACTCACGGCGATATTCTCAGCTTGGACATTGGGGAGTTCGACCGATACCATGAGGCTTTCTTCCGTCTCCGAAAACTCCACCGCCGGGAGCCAGTTTCCGTGGTCGATCACAGGAACGGCAACTTCTCCGGCATTGCATTGATGGGGGTCGCCCGAACAGATGCACGACACCGTCGCTTCTCCATGGAGTACTCTGCCGTTCATTCCCATAGCTTGACCTCCTCTCCTCCTTGTTCCCGCCGCTACTATGGCAGCGGTATCCGTGCACCTGACGGATCCCGGTTTCCGTTACCGGTCTTCAACATTTTCCAGAGCACGGCGGCCACCTCCTCCGGGTTCTGGTCCAGATAACTCATGAATCGCGGTTCCAGATAGTGCCCCCGGGAGACTGTCTCGGCCCGCCTGTCGGGAAGGATCAGGACGGTCCTCGTGTCGCGGAGAGCGGTTCGCATGGTAAGGAGACTCTCCAGCTCATCCCTGTCCCGAACTACCAGAACGGTTATTGCCGGCTGCTCCAGAACCCGGCGGAATCGTTCCGTCAGCGCTCCCAGCGTCCGATACACCTCCAGGCCGGGAATAACCCTCGAGACCGTTTTCCGGATATCGTCACCAACTCCTTCAGGGGCATAGAACAGCACATCCATAGGCAATGACCTCGCTCTGAGTCTCTGTATTCAATGACCCTATAGCATGGCGTGTGCCAGACGGAGCTGTTTCGGTTTGTGTTGTGTTTACAGGTATATACGACAGGTGTGTTGTCAGGAGGGATTAAAGATTTTCCTGCGAAACTGGAATGATTCCAGCCGTACAGGAAATTTCCGGGGTGGGGACTGAGCCGTAAGAAGAACTCCATCTCTTTTGAAGATGTTTTCGCCGGGGAATGGGAGGCATTGGTTACGACGTGGTAGGCGTGCCGCCGGCTTCAGGGCACGTGCTTAATTGCCCTGAGTCAGGCTGTTCCCGTTTCAATCATGTGTCGATTGACCGGCAGGGTTACGGTAAAGGAGGTTCCCTTTCCTGGTTCGCTTTCCAGTGCAATCGCACCGCCATGGGCATCGATGATCGCTTTGGCTATGCTGAGGCCGAGCCCGGTGCCATCGGAGTTTCGCGCGGCGTCGGCCCGGTAGAATCGGTCGAATATCCGTGCCTGATCCTCCTTTCCCATGCCGACGCCGGTGTCTTTTATGGAGACAACCGCGTGCGCGCCGCTCCCGGAGGCGGTGAGCTCCAGCACGCCGTATTCCCTGTTATATTTCACGCCGTTTTCGAGGATGTTGAGAAACGCTTCCGTCAGGCTCTCACTGTTTCCCGGGATGGCGACGTCGTCTCCCAGTGCCGCGATAACCTGAAGGTGTCTTTTCTCCGCAAAAGGCTTCGTCATTTCCAGCGCTCTCCCTAGGCAGGCGTTGAGGGATACGACCGCGAATCCCTGCGAAAGGACACCCGAGTCAAGGCGGGCGAGGGAGAGAAGGTCCCTCACGGTCATACTGATAGTATCGGAAACCGTCCTGATGGTCTGTATGGCATCAATGTACTCCTCCGGCGTCCGTTCCCTTTGCAGCACCACGTCACACTGAACCTTGATCACCGAAACCGGGGTCTTGAGCTCATGGGAGGCATCCGCGATCAGACGTTTCTCGCTCTCGAACACCTTTTGCAGCCGATTGAGCATCCTGTTGAATGAGCCGGCCAGTCCCGCCAGCTCCCTGGTCTCTGATTCGGCATCGATCCTTTCCCCCAGGTTTTTGTGGGTGATGGTCTCGATTCTGCCGGAAAATCTCGCGAGGGGGGCCAGCGACTGCCGTGCTATCCACAGGCAGATGAGCGAGGCGATCACTATCCCCGAAGGGATGACCAGAAGGAGGAAGCGTCTGAAGGTGCTGATCATGTCCAGGCTGTCGCTGAGGCTCTCCGCCACAAAGATGGTAAACGTCATGCCAAAGGCGCTGAGATTGTGCCGAAGCACCCGAATCGGCTCACCGGCAGGCCCCACGGAAGCATAGACATCCTCTCCGGGGTCTTCGTCGGCAGGTTCAGGCGCCCCGGCGTCAAGATCGAAGCTGTCCTTGACAAGCGAAGGCGATGCGGCGAGGAGCTTCCCGTTCATCATCACTCTGAAGTAGTGCCCGGACCGCGGGATGGAATATTCCCCAGAAACAACCTCCTCCAGCTCCAGTTCAATGGTGTTGTTCTCCTCATGGAGGAGCCCGGTGATCACCTGCGCTTTCGAGTGAAGGGTCCTGTCAACCGCGCCGATGACGATCCCGTTTACCTCGCGGTAGATGAAGACGCCGACCGCGACGAACAACAGAGACGTGAACGTGATAATCGAGAGGAAGAGTCTTCCTTGTATGGAGTTCGGCATCACTCTCATGCATCGCCTTTCAGGATGTAGCCCGCGCCCCGCACCGTGTGGATGAGCTGCCGGTCAAATCCCTTGTCCAGCTTGTTTCGCAGGTGATTCACATAGACGTCGATGACGTTGCTGTCGCGGTCGAAGTCCGTGTCGTAGATATGCTCCGTAAGTTCGGTTCTGCTGATTACCCTGTCGCTGTTCAGTGCCAGATATTCAAGAAGATTGTATTCGGTGGCGGACAGGCGGATCTCTCTCCCGCCGCGGCTTACGCTGCGGGAGTTCGTGTCCAGCGAGAGGTCGTCTATTGCAACAAGGGGGGAGGGTTTTCCCTTGCTCCTCCTGATCACCGATTTCAGCCGCGCCAGGAGTTCATGAAAGTCGAAGGGCTTCACGATATAGTCATCCGCACCGAAATTGAGCCCCTTTATCCTGCTCTCGATCTCCCCCCGGGCGGTGATCAGGAGGACCGGCACCTCGCTTCTCTTCGACCGCAACGCGTTCAGGACCGTGAGGCCGTCCATGACCGGGAGCATGATGTCGAGCAGTACCGCATCGTAGGGATAGTTCTCGGCCATGTACAACCCCTCTTCGCCGTCGCCGGCCAGGTCGACGATGAAGGCGTTTTCCTCAAGCCCCTTTTTCAAGATCCCGGCCATTCTCTTTTCGTCTTCGATAATGAGGATTTTCATCTCGCTCCACCGTCCGATCAGAGGTCATTTTTTCCTTTCATTCTACCAGAGGGACCGGAGAGGGCCATTCTCCCAACCCTCGGGGAGACTCCCCTCCCTCCGGTCTCTGGCCTTCAGGGGACGCCGCTCTCCGCCTGCTTGACGCGAGCATCGCCGGGAGATGGGGCGCCCTGAGACTCCTTCAGGAAGAGCATCCTGCGCCAGAGATGACGTCCGCGCAGGGCATGCACGATGACGGCTCCCCCATGCATCGAGAGAAAGATCGGAATGAGGAACTGGCCGGTTTCGTGGACTTCCTTCACGGCGTGGACGAGTCCGGTCGCCTTCTGTCCCGGCACAAGTGTGAAAAAGAGAAAGCCGCCGCTCAAGGCCATCAGCAAAAATACCAGAAGGCCGAGTGTCTGCACCAGGCCGGCCAAACCTTCATGGAGCGGCCGTTCCGGCAAGCGCAGTCTCAAGAGCCCCATGATGTCTTCCCGCACGCGCTGGAGCCTTTCCTTCGTACAGGGGATCCACTGGGTGAACCGGAGATGCCGGGGACCCCAGATCCCCAGCAAGACGCGCAGAATAATGAAGATGGCCAACCCCATGCCGATCCAACCGTGGAACGTGAATCCCGTGTGTTCCGCCTTCTTGTAATCGTCGGCCAGGCTGCCGGTGAGCCAGGCTGCAATGCCGAATGACGCAAGCCCCAGGTGAACCGCGATGGCGAAAACGCCGAGAGGGGCTTCAGCCGCATATTCCTTGGTAGTTGCCATGGCCGTGCCTCCTTGAGAGAACCGTTGCCGGTGATCTGTTCCTTTTCAGGCAGGGTGAGCGTTGCCGGGGCAAGGGAGACCCGCCCCGGCTTGGTTCTCGCCTATCGCTTGCCCCTTTTTACCTCGATCGTGCGGGCGGAAAATGTGGTGCCGACGCGGCGCCCTTCCACCTCCACATAGGCGCCCACCTCAGCCTTGCCATGCTTTTCCCTGATGACGGTATCCCTTGACACCAGTATCTCCTCGCCGTTCACGATCCATTTTCCGTCCTTGCCCGCCGCGAGCGTTTCGATTGTCCCGAGGATTTTTCGTTCCTCCCTGCCGTCCCTCTTCACTTCGACCTTGTGGGCATTTAATATCTTCCCGTTCAAGGTCCCTTCCACCTCCACATAGGCACCCACCGCGGCCTTTCCATGCTTCTCCTTGATAAGGGTGGCTTTTGTTACGTTGACCTCCCTGCCGTTCACGTTCCAGACGCCGATCATCCCGCCGGGAAGGCTTCTGACCGTCCCATAGATCGTGCTTTCATACTGTCCACCCCGCTCATCATATTCTTTCCCTCCCTGCCTTCCATGGTCGCCGGCGAATGCGGCTCCTGCCGCCAGCGCCACGAACAGCCCCAGTGCCACGATGGTGATGAAGTTCTTCATACTCTCCTCCTGTTCCGGTGATTCCGGCCGCGCCTTCCCCATTGGGACCTTCAACCTCCCCGCATGCTCCAACGTCTGCCCGGTCACGCCTTTGCCTGATGGCGGTATCCCCTCGTCACCAGCATCCCCGCGTCGTGTGCGGTCCATTTTGCGTTCTTGCCAACCGGGCGCTTGTCGGCGGCCCCGCGGATTTTTTCCGCTTCCGTGGCGCCCCTCGTTACGGCAATCCTGTAAGCATTCAACGTCTTCCCGCTCCAGGTCCCCTCGATTTCAACATAGGCGCCCACTTCGGCCTTCCCATGCTCCGCCTTGATGAAGGTGGCCTTTGGTACGTTGACTTCTCTTCCGTCCACGTTCCAGATGCCGGTCATTCCTTCGGGAAGACTTCTGACCGTTCCGAAGATCGTTCTTCTGTACTGTTCAGCCTCCGCGTACTCCCTCTCGAATGCCGCGATCAGTTCCATTGCCAAAGTCTTGATGAAGTTCTTCATACTCTCCTCCTTTTCCGGGGGGAGACTCCGGTTTCGGGAGTCCCCCCATGCTTTGACTTCAGCCTAGCAAAGCAAATATGAAAGAAGGATTAAAGCTCGACACTTTTTTTTGAAGAAATTTTGGAGGAAGAGCCCGGAAGGGGGAAAAGTTTCGAAGGTACCGTACATGAAAGAGTTTCGAGGGGTGGTTGTGAAACTGGCAATCCAGGGAGACTCTCAGCCCGCGTTGCATCCCGTTGTCCCGGCTGGTCGGGACAAACCTCTTGTCATCTCCACTCAGGGAGCGGCCGCGCACCGAGCGGAATCATCACCGCAGGCGCCGCACGAGTCGACAAGGTTTACAGACGGTAATCCCCGGCAGCTTCGGGCTGATAGAGAATACTCAAAACTTTCAATCTCTTTGTACCGGCAGGAACTTGCCATTTTATCGTGTCTCCGCCACGGTAGCCAATCATGGCGGTTCCAATGGGTGCAAGAATCGATATTTTGTTCTGGTCGATGTTTGCGTCCCTGGGAAATACCAAGGTGTAGATCCTTTCCTCTTTTGAATCCAGATCCATCAACCGGACCCTGGAATTCATTGTGATAACATCCGGAGGGATACTTTTCGGGTCCACAATCTCGGCGCGGAGCAGTTCTTTTGCCAGTTCATCCAGATGTTTGCTGTTCCTGGAGCTGAATTCATCCAGTAGTT
>NZ_JAUQXO010000090.1:0-2760 GCF_030834625.1 Geobacter sp. | reverse complement strand
CAAATCAACTACGTCCGCTCCGTCCTTCCGACACTATCTATGAAGAGAACCTGGCCCGTGAAAGACTTCGTCTTTATTGGGTGACTCCTCCCCCTCGATAGCCCTTCAATGCACCTCATGAACTTTCTCGTTCAGCCATATTTTGATCAGTGACTGATACGGAACGTCACGACTGTTTGCAGCAATCTTGATGCTTTCCAGCAATGAGATCGGCAGCCGCAGGGAGATGGATTGGGTCGTCGGTTTCAGGTTGGGAAGCGTCACCCGCTGGGCCGTCGACCAGTCCACGTAGTCGCTGGAATCGTGGTTTTCCCAGAAAGCGCGCTCTTCAGCTTCATTGGCAAATGCCGGCACGTTCTTACGTTTCCTGCTCATAGATGGCACGCTCCTTTCTTATGCATATCGCGAGCGGATACCACGCGGATCCTGCTGCTGTTGAAACGAAGGGTGAAGGTTATGTGCAAGAGTCGACCACCGTCGGGTTTTCCCAGGGCGTGAAAACGCGGCTCACCGTTGCTGTGCCGGTCATCGGTCAGCACGAGGAGCGGATCGTTGAAGAAAACCTGCTCCGCATCGGCCTGGCTTACCCCGTGCCCCCGCTGACCCCATGAGTTTTCTTAATGCAGTTTTCACCGATGCTACCTTATAGAAAACTCGCCATTGTTCTTACTTAACAATTTGCCGAGTTGAATGAATTTTTACCTTTCTCCGTCTTGCAATAACCAAAAGAACCATACCCGCAGCGAAGAGGCCAGCCGTTGAAGGCTCAGGTACCACCTCGAATTCAAAGTTCCCCCCCACAACGTCAGCTGCTAGCGGTGGAAATCCGAGATTGACAAACCCGACAATATCCGGGAAAAGCAACCCACCCCCCATAGCACCCACTCCATCCAAAAAACTAATCTCCGGGCTATAACTATGGGTATCGATTGGAATTGCATCGCTGTCAAATCGATCCTCATCATGGAAGACCTGCGAAGCTGCAAGACGAAAAATGTCTCCAGATGACAGGTACACCGGCGTGATATTCTTGAAACGAAAGTAGCCCCTAAGTGTTCCCGATGAGGTGGGAGTGAATGAAGACATCGCCAGAAGCACCCCGGAGTCACTCCATAGTCCCACCTCGTGGGTGTTTACAAAGCCGTCGCCTTCACTGTCTATGATGCCGAGACTTGTAACCTGTAGTGGGGAGTTTGCCTGAAAGCGGAACCCTTGACTTGCACCGTCAACTTCTCCAGTCATTGAGCTCACACCCAGCTCTTTAAGGGTGACGGCAGAGACGGTGATTGCCGACGCTTCCCCAGACAAGCCCAAGACAGCAACAACAAAAATCATAGTTATCCCGGATATTAGCCGTTTTGTTGTTTTTGCCATACGTTGCCTCCTCTCAAAAACAAGCCAAGCGCCAGAGCGGATTGACGCAGTGCCTCCCCTACGCTTCTCCCGCGAACCAGCTCTTGCTCCGGATCAAATGTCCAAATGTCAATCTTGCCCCTATCAGACCTTTGAAAAAATCCCCCATTCAGTCTTTGTCATTCCGTCAGATACCTAGTAGGGGCTAATTTTGGTGAGTTTTTTCAGCGAAGCTTGCTAGCTTTTCTGGCGTAAGGAACACGGGCTGTACAAGCGGTCTCTTCACTGATTCAGGTATTCTTTAAGTTATTGTTTTGTATTATTGGGAGTAGGGTCTATTTTTCTAATACGGTCTATTAAATTTCTAAATTTGCCATAATTATTGATATAGGCAAAAGCCTTATTGTTATTTGAATCTTTCAGGCAATTTATCGGTATGCAATACAAAGCGTCTCGGCACTTCTTTTCATCATTCTCAGAAAACGCCTTGTACTCATCATTATAATACGCAATTCCGTACAGCTCATTTTGCCCTTTTGTATTATCGAAAATGTTCTTAATTTCGTTGTATATTACTGGTGTATTAGCTAGAGGTTCAAGCTTAAGAAATATTTTTGCTCCTTCTTGATTTGCGATTTCTATATTTTTGCTTAAACCTAATCCTCCATCAAGTGGAAAGTTTATAGAAGCTTCGACTTTTTCTGAAGAAGATTTGCTAATGCTAGCTGTAGCTTCAATATTTATTTCTGAAATTTTATATAACGTAAATGTACTACCGATCTCTTTATATTTTACAAATTCTTCTAACAAGCTTTTTTCGGTGGCTGTAACTAAAGCTCTTTTATAAATTACAACAAGCTCATCTACAGGAGTATTCCCTGACAAACTGCTTTTTACACAAGTACACCCAGGTAACAATAATGATAGACATGTTAGTAACATAATTATTAGTTTCATAATATACTCCTTTATCTTTTAATTAATCCAAATCTATTTATCAACAAGTAACTTATAGATCAAAATAACTACCTTGCAACTAACAACAAGATGCATTATTAGCAAAAAGAATCAAATAGTAGATAGACAACAAAATGAGTCAATGACATAAACTACAGCAAGCACCGATCTGACTAACAAAATATCACAGCACAAACTTCCCACACAGCCGCTCGACAGCTCCCACAGTATCAAGCCCCGAAAAGTCGCTTGTTCCATCCTAAGGCCATCACCAGCCCCAGCGACATCAGCAACCAAGTCGACGGCTCGGGTTGAGTGGACCCTATAGTCAAGACAATAAACCGTCGAGTTTAAGGTGGTGCCCGGTCGCGCAGCTGACCGGCGCTGCCCCAGTTTTGAGCGTGGTTTTACGCTCAACAAATTTGTCCACGATTCTTGCTCCGCCGCCGC
>NZ_JAUQXO010000021.1:0-49376 GCF_030834625.1 Geobacter sp. | reverse complement strand
GTCACACCCGTTCCCATCCCGAACACGGAAGTTAAGCCCCTCTGGGCCGATGATACTGCACGGGTAGCTGTGTGGGAAAGTAGGTCGCCGCCGGGATTTTATTACAAAAAGCCCCGCTCTCTTAAATGAGTGCGGGGCTTTTTGTGCGTCACTACCTCTTTTACGGGCAGACTCTCGCGCTATTCTCCAATCTCAGCGAAAGACTGGATGCAAAAAAAGGTGGTCCCATTGATGGGACCACCTTTTTTAGGACTAAGGCGTGCTAGATCCCGCCTTGCTCGAAATTCTGGGAGTGCGGCTCCGGCCCACTCTTGAAAAGAATAACATTGACTCGATCGCGGTCCCGGCCGAACTCGAAGACGAGGTTGTGCTTGTAGGCCATCTGGGCAACCGGTGCCAGCTGCCCCACGTCCCGAAGTCTGAAGAGGACGCGGTTCCCCTTGCCGAGGTGGTCGAGGAAGCTCGGAGAAACCTCAAACTCGATCGGCCCCCATTCCCGTGTCAGGTCAGCAACCCCCATGTCCGTGCCACTGACGGAACCTTCGCTCAGGATGAATCGCCGGGGGAGGAATGCGCCTTCATCGGTACCCGCTTCCGCCAGTTGAGCCTCCGGCAACTCAAGGGGGGCGGCGGCGATCACCATGCCTGCAGCCACAGTAGCATTGCTGAACCGGTCGATGAGGATAAAACTGCCGGTTTCACGGTTTTGGCGGTAGGGATCGAATGCCACCGCGCGGTCCAGTTCTAGGCGGACCACACCGATGCCGTTGAGCTCCAGCGTCGGCACCTGTCTCTGTTCCAGTGTGTTGACGTCCACCGCGTACTGGACACGGGTGACCCGGCCGGGGGTCACGGCTGTGGCGGTTTTAACGAGGTATACCTGCCCTGGTACCAGGGGGGTGTCATGGAGCCAGACCAGGTGGGTCTCCGGGTGCCGGGAGAGACGCGGCGGCGCATCGGTTGATGTCAGCATGTCGCCACGGCTTATGTCGATCTCGTCGGTGAGGGTCAGGGTCACCGCCTGGTCGGCCACCGCCTCCGGCAGGTCGCCCCCCATGGTGACGATCCGTGCCACCCGGCTGGTGCGACCGGATGCGGCGACCCGCACCTCATCCCCCGGTCGGACGGTACCTGCGGCGATGGTACCGCAGAAGCCTCGGAAATCGAGGTGGGGACGGTTCACCCACTGAACCGGCAGCCGGAACGGCTCAGTCGCGCGATCCTCGGCGACCTGCACGGTCTCCAGGTAGCTCATGAGGGTGAGGCCCTGGTACCAGGGGGTGCTGCTGCTCGCCTCGATGATGTTGTCGCCGTTCAGGGCCGAGATGGGGATGGCGGTGATGGAGGCGAACCCGAGGGGAGCCGCAAACTCCTCGTAGTCGCGCACGATGGAGGCGAATCGTCCCTTGTCGAAGTCGATGAGGTCCATCTTGTTCACTGCCAGGACCACGTGGCGGATCCCCACGAGGGAGACCAGGTAGCTGTGGCGCCGCGTCTGGGTCAGGAGCCCCTTGCGGGCGTCCACGAGTATCACCGCCACCTGGGCGGTGGAGGCGCCGGTGACCATGTTGCGGGTGTACTGCTCGTGGCCGGGGGTGTCGGCGACGATAAACTTGCGCCGGTCGGTGGAGAAGAAGCGGTAGGCCACGTCGATGGTGATCCCCTGCTCCCTCTCCGCCTGCAGTCCGTCCAGCAGCAGAGCGTAGTCGATGGCGCCTCCCTGGGTGCCGACCTTCCTGCTGTCCGCCTCCAGGGTCGCCAACTGGTCCTCGAAGATCATCTTGGAGTCCCAGAGAAGCCGCCCGATGAGGGTACTCTTGCCGTCATCGACGCTGCCGCAGGTGATGAAGCGGAGCAGCGACTTTTCCTCCTGGCTCTTGAGGTAGGCGAGGATATCCTTTTCGATCAGTTCAGATTGGTGTGCCATCAGAAGTACCCCTCCTGCTTTTTCTTCTCCATGGATCCCGCCTGGTCGTGGTCGATGAGTCGACCCTGGCGCTCGGAGGTGCGGGTCAGGAGCATCTCCTGGATGATTTTGGGGAGGGTGTCGGCCGTCGACTCCACCGCTCCGGTGAGGGGGTAGCACCCGAGGGTGCGGAACCGAACCGACTTGTATTGGACCGTTTCGTCCGGCTTGATGTCCAGTCGGTCGTCGTCCACCATGATCAGCATGCCGTCCCGTTCAACCACCGGCCGGACGGCGGCATAGTAGAGCGGCACGATCGGAATATTTTCCAGGTGGATGTACTGCCAGACGTCCAGCTCGGTCCAGTTGGAGAGCGGGAAGACCCGGATGCTCTCCCCCGGCTTGATGCGGGTGTTGTAGATATTCCAGAGCTCCGGGCGCTGGTTCTTGGGATCCCAGCGGTGGTTGGCGCTGCGGAAGGAGAATATCCGCTCCTTGGCCCGTGACTTTTCCTCGTCCCGGCGGGCACCGCCGAAGGCGGCGTCGAACCGGTACTTGTCCAGGGCCTGCTTCAGCCCCTCGGTCTTCATGATGTCGGTGTAGAGGGCCGAGCCGTGGGTGAACGGGGAAACCCCCTGCCTCACCCCCTCCTCGTTCACATGGACGATGAGGTCGAAGCCGCATTCGGCCGCCATCCGGTCGCGGAACTGGATCATCTCGCGGAATTTCCAGGTGGTATCCACGTGCATCAGGGGAAACGGTGGCGGCGCCGGGTAAAAGGCCTTGCGTGCCAGGTGCAGCATGACCGCCGAATCCTTGCCGATGGAGTAGAGCATTACCGGGTTGGCAAATTCGGCCACCACCTCGCGGATGATGTGGATGCTTTCGGCTTCGAGCTGCTGCAGGTGGGTAAGATTGTCGTTCATTTCTGTAGCTCCTTGTTCCTCATCTCCGGTGCAGGCCGCATTCCTTGTGCTCGGGGTTCTCCCACCACCAGCGGCCGGCCCGGGGATGCTCCCCCGGGGCCACGGGGCGGGTGCAGGGGGCGCAGCCGATGGAAGGATACCCCTGCTTGTGGAGCCGGTTCACCGGAATCCGGCGAGCTTCCGCGTACTCCCAGACCTGGGCCTCGGTCCACTCCAGAAGCGGGTTGATTTTCAGTATGCCGCCATTGGCCTCGTCGATTTCGATGGGGGCGAGGCCGGTGCGGGTCACACTCTGCTCCCGGCGCAGTCCCGTGACCCAGCCGGCGAGCCCTTTCAGCGCCCGGCCGAGGGGCTCCACCTTGCGGATGTGGCAGCACTCGTGACGGTTCTCCAGGGACTCCCGGAAGGAAAAGGTCCCTTTCTCCCGGAGGAGCTTTTCCACTGCCTCCTGGCGGGGGAAGAACCACTCGATGGCGATCCGGTAGCGTTCGGCGAGGGCGTCGGCCACTTCGTAGGTTTCCTCGTGAAGCCTGCCCGTGTCGAGGGCGAAGATGCCGATGTCGAGCCTCAGTTCGGCGATCATGTCGATGATGACCACGTCCTCCACCGAGAAGGAACAGGCGAGCTTGACCGGGCCATCGGCTACGTTCATGCCGATCCGCAGGATTTCCTGTGGGGAGGCATCGGCTGGGATCGAGGGAAGCTGTTTGGAGGGATGTTCGCTCATGGGTCCTTCCTCTGTTTCGTTAGATGGTGAATCCGAGCAGGGGCCAGACGAACCGGGCCGATGCCAGGAAGAGGAGCCACGAAATGGCCATGATGATGCTCCCTGGCACGATCATCTCCCGGCTCTTCAGGAAGCCCGAGGAGAAGACAATGGCGCTTGCCGGCGTCCCCATGGGGAGGCAGTAGGCAAGGCCTGCCGGAAGCGTTATCGCCAAGGTCATCACCCGGGGATCGATCCCCATGGACTTGGCGAGACTTATGCCGATGGGGAAGAGGATGGCGATGACCGCCGCGTTGCTGATGCATTCCGTGAGGAGGATCGAGATCAGGGAGATGACGGCGATGAGGATGAACGGTGAATCGGTGAGACCGGCAAGCCCCTTCTGGGCGAGCCAGGCCGCCGCGCCCGTCTTTTCCAGGGCCGTTGCCAGGGCGATGGCCCCGCCGTACATGAGGATCACTCCCCAGTTGACGTATTCCTCGATGGTCTCCCACGAAACGACGCGGCAGGCGAAAAGGACCGCTGTACCCAGGATGGCGATGGGGGCGAGTCCCAACTTTTTGCCGAAGAAAGCCCAGCCGAGAATGGTGAGAACCGTCACCACCGCCACCACCATTTCGCCGTAGCCCATCCGTCCCGCTTCAAGCCGCTTGCGGTTCAGGAATCTGATGCCGTCCTCCACGCTGTCGATATCCTGGGGGAAAATCCTCAGAAGGAGGATGAACCCGACCACGAGAAGGGGGAGCACCAGCGGCAGGGCGGCGAGGGTCCACTCGGCGAAGGAGAAGTCGAGGCCGGTGTTCTCCCGGAGCATCCCCACCGCCAGGGGCGCCCGTGCACCGCCCAGGAAGGTGGCGATCCCCCCGATCACGCACCCCCAGCCGATCCCCATGAAGAGGAGCTTTCCGTAGCTCCGGTTCCGGCCAAGCCCCAGGCTCCCGGCGATCTCGGCCACGATGGGAAACATCATCGCTGCCACCGCATGCTCGCTCATGCAGAAGGAGAGAATCGCGCTCAGGAGGTAGACCGTGAGAGCAAGCCGCTTCGGGGTCCTGCCGAAGGTGGCCAGCATCCCCCGGGCGAGGCGGGCAGAGAGCCCCGACCCGGTCATGGCCGCCGCGATGATAAAGGCGCCCAGGATGAAGAATACCGACTCGTTCCCGAAGAGGGCATAGGTCTTCTTCGCCTCCATGATCCCGAGAAGCGGCAGCATTGCCATGGCCAGGAGCGACGTCACGGCCATGGGGAGAAGCCCCGTCACCCAGAGGAAGATGGTGGCGCCGAACAGGACCAGGGCGTGGTATCCCTGAAGCGTGAGTCCTTGCGGTGGATTGAGGTTGAAGAGCACCGCACCAACAATAAGAAGCCCTGCCAGAACCTGGTAGCGGACGGTCCGGTCCGCGAGGATCAGCCAGAGGGGGCGCCGGTCAATCTTCAGCGGTTTGTCGAAGAGTGTCTGGTCCATCAGAGTCCCGCCGATTCGAACGATTCTTCCACCTGACGCACCCGCAGGGCGCGGCGGAAGTCAGACGCGGCCAGGAGCCGCCGGTCGCGCATCCGGTCCATGAAGCCCCGCAAAGCACCCCCCTGCTTTGGCTGTACGAAGGGTGTTGTGAGGGCAATGAACGGCAGGAGCGGGGCGACGGTTACCTTGAATGTGCGCCACTCCGTTGCCAGCTTCGTGTAGGCTGCCGTCGCATCTTCAATTCCGCAGCGGTTTGTCTGTGATGGGAGATGCAGCAGCGGAACGATGCCGCGGGCGAGAAGGTGGCCGATCTCCGTGAGGGTAGCCTCAAGGGGCTCTTCCCCCAGTACAAGGGTGGAAACCACCGTCCAGCGCGGGAAGATCGCCTGCGCGCTCTGCAGCGAAGCGAGACGGCTCTCCCGATCCGTTCGGTCGAAAGAGGTCAGGGGGATATCGATGATGTCAACGCCGGCAGCATATACCCGTTCCAGGATTGGCGCGGAAGCAGGGTAGTCCATCTTTCCCAGGATATGGGCGCTGAAATTCCTCTTGATGAGCCGCGCCAGGGTTTCACCGTTGGAGAAAGTGTCCGGGGCGCCGAAGCTGAGATGGAAAAGTTCGGCCGGGGCAAGGCAGTGGCTGTCGAAGAGAGTTTCCAGGGTCTCCTGGGCAGGGAGCTCTCCCCCAACCATAAAGACATTCCCGTCGCGCCGCAGATCCTTGGGGGTTAAGGGTTTGGCAGGATCACTCAGGAGTTTCTGGAGTTTTGTATCGTCTACCACCATTGGTGAGCTCCCGATTGTCTGTACCTGCGGTTGTTAGTTATACTTACGAGGGATTTTTTAGTTTGTTGATGCTAAAAGTATGGTTGGATTTTTGTGTATTTCATTATTTTTGTCAAGAAATAAAATCGATGCATTGTTGAGCTTGTTTGTGTGGTTTTAGGGAATGCACAAGTCTTCGTATTTGTTTAAGGATAAACATTCTGCGGAAGATGTCGCACGGCCATACCTATGGTGACAGTGTACCATGGATTGGCAAGTTTGAAGGGGCAGGGCTTGGAGGGGGGCGCCTGCGGCTAGCCGCAGGCGGGGCAGGAGGCCTTTTTCTTGATGGGGATTTCGCGGAATTTCAGCGCCAGGGCGCCGTAGGTGAGAAGGCGTCCCGTGAGGAGTTCGCCGATGCCGAGGAGGTATTTGATTGCCTCGGTGGCCTGGATGGTGCCGATGACGCCGGGGAGAACCCCCATGACACCGGCCCGCGAGCAGGCCGTGGCCACCTCGTCGCTCTCCGGCGGCTCGGGGAAGATGCAGCGGTAGCAGGGGGATTTCCCCGGCAGGACGGTCATGGTCTGCCCGTCGAAGCGGAGGATGCCGCCGTGGGAGAACGGCTTGCCGGCGGCGACGCAGGCGTCGTTGATGAGGAACTTGGCGGCGAAGTTGTCGGTGGCGTCGATGACGAAGTCGAAGTCGGCGATGATGTCCGCGATGTTCGATGCCTCGATCCGCGTCTCGAAGGGAATGACGGTCACGTCGGGATTCATGGCCGCCATCTTTTCCTGGGCAGAGACAACCTTTGGCCGGCCCAGGTCGGCGGTGTAGTGGGCAATCTGGCGCTGGAGGTTCGAGAGTTCCACCCGGTCCGAATCGGCGATGCCGATAGTGCCGACGCCTGCGGCCGCCAGGTAGAGGGCGATGGGGGAGCCGAGGCCGCCGGCGCCGATGACCATGACCTTCCCCGCCAGGAGTCGCTCCTGCCCCGCCTCGCCGACATTTTCCAGTATGATGTGCCGCGCGTAGCGTTCGGATTGTTCTGCGGTGAACATGTGGGTTTTCTCCCGACACCAAGGATAGTTTCTTGACGGTAATACTAAAAAAGCCCCGTCTCGTCAAGGCGGGGCTTCAGGTTTCGCTAAAAGGGCTTATGGGCAGCAGGGTTACACGGTTATGGGAGCCAGATACGCCTTGATTTTCTTCAGGGCACCTTCTTCGATCTGGCGGACCCGCTCCCGGGAGATAGAGAAGTGGTCGGCGATCTCCTGGAGGGTGAGCGGTTCATCGGCCGTTACCCGCGTCTCGATCACGTAGCGCTCCTTCTCGTTGAGACGCTCCATGGCCTGGGCCACCTGGCCGTGGAGAAGGGACGCCTCCTGCTGCTCCGCCAGGGCCTCCTCCTGGTTCTGGCGCTCGTCGGCAAGGGTTTCCAGCATGGTGAGCCCCTCTCCGGCCACCAATTCGGCGTCCAGGGAGTAGTCGCCCCGCATCCGCTGGTCCATCTCGAGCACCTCCGACTCCTTCACATCGAGGGAGAGGGCGGTGGCTTCCGCATCGTCGCCCCCGGTCAGGCGGCGGATGGCGTTCTTGGCCTGGTTCAGTTTGAAGAAAAGCTTCTTCTGGGCCTGGGTGGTGCCGATCTTCAGGAGGCTCCAGGCGGAGATGATGTAGTTCTGGATGTAGGCCCTGATCCACCAGACCGCGTAGGAGATGAGGCGGATACCCTTGTGGGGGTCGAATTTGCGGACCGCCATCATGAGCCCGATGTTTCCCTCCTGGATCAGGTCGAGCATCTTCATGCCGTAGGACTTGTATTCGCCGGCGATCTTTACGACGAAACGGAGGTTGGCGGTGATGAGGCGGTGGGCGGCCTCCAGGTCCTTTTCTTCAAAGAACTTTACGGCGTAGAGGCGCTCCTCCTCGGGGGTGAGGACGGGGAATTTCCTGATTTCCGCCAGGTAGAGGGTGAGGCTGTCGGCAACAACGGGGAGATTCATGGTCATGAATCGTGTCCTCCTGTCGCAAATGTTGGTAGTGGATTAGCACTCGGTTTGCCTGAGTGCTAATAAGCATAGCAAGTGGAAAACGAAAAATCAAGGGGTTGGATTGACTACTGTCCGCAGCCCATGCCGGGCAAAACCCCTTGCCCCCTCCTGTATTCCTGTGATAAACCGTAATGAGTTTCCTATCACGACGCACTGCGCCGAATCAATGGAGGTTCCAGCAGATGGAGATCAGAATCGTGCCGCTCCCGGAGGACCGGAAAAAGCCCAAGTACACCGATGAATCCCAGCTCGGTTTCGGCAAGCTCTTCACCGACCGGATGTTCATGGTCGAGTGGAAAATGGGCCAGGGGTGGGTCGATGCCCGCATCGAACCCTATGGCCCCTTTTCCCTGGACCCGGCCTGCTCTGTTCTTCACTATGCCCAGGAGATCTTCGAGGGGCTCAAGGCCTACAAGTGGGCCGACGGCACCATTACCCTCTTCCGGCCCGAGATGAACGCCCGGCGGTTCAACCACTCCGCCGACCGGCTCTGCATGCCCGAAGTGCCCGAGGAGCTCTTCATCGCCGGTATCGAGAAGCTTGTTTCCCTGGAGCGCGACTGGATTCCCACGTCGGAGGGGACCTCCCTCTACATCCGCCCAACCCTGATCGGGGTGGAGCCGGCCCTGGGGGTAAAGCCCGCGGACCACTACTACTTTTACGTGATCCTCTCGCCGGTGGGGGCCTACTACGCCGCCGGGTTCAACCCCATCAAGATCATGGTGGAGGACCGCTATGTCCGTGCCGTCCCCGGAGGGACCGGCGAGGTCAAGACCGGCGGCAACTACGCGGGCTCCCTCAAGGCCGGCCTTGAGGCGAAGAAGAAGGGGTACGACCAGGTCCTCTGGCTCGATGGGGTCCAGCGCCGCTACATCGAGGAGGTGGGGGCCATGAACATGCTCTTCGCCTACGGCAAGACCATTGTCACCTCCCCCCTCACCGGCACCATCCTGAACGGCGTCACCCGCGACTCCACCCTGAAGCTGGCCGCGAGTCTTGGCTACACCATCGAGGAGCGGCTGATCGACGTGAACGAGCTGATGGCCGACATCAAGGCGGGCAAGGTGACCGAGGCCTTCGGCAGCGGCACTGCCGCGGTCATCAGCCCGGTCGGCGTCCTCGCCTACAAGGGGGAGGAGTACACGGTGGGGAACGGCGGCGTGGGACCTATCACCCGCCAGCTCTACGATACCCTCACCGGCATCCAGACCGGCCGGGTTCCCGACACCTTCGGCTGGACCCGGAAGATCGCCTGATGGCAGCGGAACAGGCGGCGGAAACGCCGCCTTTTCTTTTTGCCCCACTTTCTGCTACCATGGGATACGTTTTGAGGTGCCCATGAAGCGAAACAACGATGTGAACAAACTCTGTCTCTCCTGCCGCCGCCACTGCAAGCAGATGGCCGCAGCCGTCATCTCCTCCTGCCCCCGCTACTATCCCGGCCCGAAGATCAAGCGGGAGAACTGGAAGCAGATGGAGCTGGACCTCCTTTCCTCCCCCTGACATCCTTCACAATTCATTTTCCCCTTCCTTGACTTCCCCCCCCGGTGTGCCTATGTTTTCCTTGTAACACGAAAGGAGAACGCCCCATGATCAGACCCGAAAAGATGACCATAAAGACCCAGGAGGTCCTGGCCGGCGCCCAGCAACTGGCCGCTCGGCAGGGAAACGGCGCCATCGAGCCGGAGCATCTCCTGGCCTCGCTCCTGGAACAGGAGGGGGGGCTCGTGGCCCCGATCCTCCAGAAGGTGGGGGCTGCGCCGGCATCCCTGCGGAGCGCGGTCGACGCGCTGGTGAAGAAGCTCCCCCAGGTGAGCGGCGCCATGGCCCAGGCCTACCTCTCCCCCACCCTGAACCGGATTCTCGACGGAGCCCAGCGGGAAGCCGACGCCATGAAGGACGAGTTCGTCTCCACCGAGCATCTCCTCCTGGGCTTTTTCGCCGAAAAACAGTGCGCGGCTACCCGGGCGCTTCTCGATGCCGGCGCCACCCGGGAGAACGTACTGGCTGCCCTGGTGGAGATCCGGGGCGGGGAGCGGGTTACCGACCAGAGCCCCGAGGACAAGTACCAGGCTCTGACCAAGTATGCCCGGGACCTGACCGACCTCGCCCGCCAGGGGAAGCTTGATCCGGTCATCGGCCGCGACGACGAGATCCGGCGGGTGCTCCAGGTCCTGTCGCGGCGCACCAAGAACAACCCGGTCCTCATCGGCGAGCCGGGGGTGGGGAAGACCGCCATCGTGGAGGGTCTCGCCCAGCGGATTGTCTCCGGTGACGTCCCCGAAACCCTGAAGGAGAAGCGGCTCGTGGCCCTCGACATGGGTGCGCTCATCGCCGGCGCCAAGTACCGGGGTGAGTTCGAGGAGCGCCTCAAGGCGGTCATCAAGGAGGTGGCCAAGTCCGAGGGGAAGGTGATCCTCTTCATCGACGAGCTCCACACCCTGGTGGGGGCCGGGGCCGCCGAGGGGGCCATGGACGCCTCCAATATGCTGAAGCCGGCCCTGGCCCGGGGGGAGCTCCACTGCATCGGCGCCACGACCCTCAACGAGTACCGCAAGTACATCGAGAAGGACGCGGCCCTGGAGCGGCGCTTCCAGCAGGTCTACACCGGCGAGCCGAGCGTGGAGGACACCATCGCCATCCTCCGGGGGCTCAAGGAGAAGTACGAGACCTACCACGGCATCCGGATCAAGGACAGCGCCATCATCGCCGCCGCGACGCTTTCGGACCGCTACATCACCGACCGCTTCCTTCCCGACAAGGCCATCGACCTCATCGACGAGGCTGCCTCGCGGCTGCGGATCGAGATCGACTCCATGCCCATGGAGATCGACGAGGTGGAGCGGAAGATCATCCAGCTGGAGATCGAGAAGCAGGCCCTGCTCCGGGAGCAGGACCCCCACGCCCTGGAGCGTCTCCAGAAGCTGACGGACGAGCTGAATGGGCTCCAAACCCAGGCGGCGGAGCTGAAGGTCCACTGGCGGCGGGAGAAAGAAAGCATCACGGGACTCAGTGAGCTGAAGCAGCAGCTTGAGGAGAAAAAGGAGCAGGCGAAGAAGACCGAACGGGAGGGGAACCTGGCCCGCACCGCCGAGATCCGCTACGGCGAGATTCCCGCCATCGAGAAGGAGATGGAGGAGAAGAAGCGGCAACTAGAGGCGCTCCAGAAGGAAGGGAAGATGCTCCCCGAAGAGGTGGACGGGGAACTGGTGGCCGAAATCGTTTCCAAGTGGACCGGCATCCCGGTCTCCCGGATGCTGGAGGGGGAGGCGGACAAGCTCGTGCACATGGAGGATCGGCTCAAGACCCGCGTGGTGGGCCAGGACGACGCCCTCGTGCTGGTGGCCAACGCCATCCGCCGGGCCCGGTCGGGTCTCTCGGACCCCAATCGCCCCATCGGCTCCTTCCTCTTCCTGGGCCCCACCGGGGTCGGGAAGACCGAGACCGCCAAGGCCCTGGCCGAGTTCCTCTTCAACGACGACCAGGCCATCGTCCGCATCGACATGAGCGAGTACCAGGAGAAGCACACCGTGGCCCGGCTCATCGGCGCTCCCCCCGGCTACGTGGGGTACGAGGAGGGGGGGCAGCTCACGGAGGCGGTCAAGCGACGGCCCTACTCCATCGTCCTGTTCGACGAGATTGAGAAGGCCCACGCTGAGGTGTTCAACGTGCTCCTCCAGGTCCTGGACGACGGCCGGCTCACTGACGGCCAAGGGCGGACGGTGGATTTCCGCAACACGGTCATCATCATGACCAGCAACCTGGGCTCCCAGTGGATTCAGCAGTACGGCGCCAGTGACTATGCCCGGATGAAGCAGATGGTGACCGAAACCCTGCGGGAGAGCTTCAAGCCCGAGTTCCTGAACCGGATCGACGAAGTGGTCATCTACCACGCGCTGCCGCTGGAGCGTATCAAGCAGATCATCGACATCCAGGTCCAGGGTCTGAAGAAACGCCTCGCCGAGCGGCACATCACTCTGGAGATTACGGACAAGGCACGGGAATACCTGGCTCAGGAGGGGTACGATCCGGCTTACGGAGCCCGCCCCCTTAAGCGGGCGATTCAGCGCAAGGTCCAGGACCCGCTGGCCCTCATGCTCCTCGAAGGGAAGTTCGGGGAGGGGGACACCATCCGGGCTGACCTCTCCCATGGCGGAGACGGCCTCGTCATTACGAAAAGATAAGATCTCGTGTGCTCCGAGTTTCTGTGGCGGGCATCCCTTCCGGGGAGCGCCCGCTTTTTTCTTCTCATCGGGAACAATCGGGGCTAGGATTGCTGAAAACCGCACACGGGAGACACCATGAAGCACCGGATAGTGTGGGCGGCAGCCGCAGCCGTACTTGGGGCAGGCGTTATCGCCGCACCGTTTTCACTCTCTGCCGCGGAGGCGCCCGCCCCCTTCCAGAAGTCTCCCCCCGGGGAGTATGCAGCCCTGCGCGAGCAGCTTGCGGCCCGCTTCGGTGGCCGGACGCCGAAGGAGTGGGGCGAAACGGTGCCGGGGGTCAAGACCCGTCTTGCCGGTGGCGGCATGGCCATCGCCCTTACCTTCGACGCCTGCGGCAGCCCCCGGGGGAAAGGATTCGACGCGACCCTCATCGGCTTTCTGGAGCGGGAGAGGATTCCGGCCACCCTCTTTGTGAGCGGCCTCTGGATCGAGGCCAATCCGGAACTTTTCCGCCGTCTGGCATCGAACCCCCTTTTCGAGATCGCCAACCACGGCCACCGGCACCGCCCTGCGTCGGTCTCGGGGCAGAAGGCCTACGGCATACAGGGATCCCGCGATGTGGGCGAAGTGGTGGACGAGATCGAACTGAACGCCCGACGGATCGAGGAGGTCACTGGCAGGCGCCCCGCCTTCTACCGCTCCGGCACCGCCCACTACGACGAGGTGGCGGTGGAGATCGCCGCTGCCCTTGGGCAGCGAGTGGCTGGCTATTCCCTCCTCGGCGACGCGGGGGCGACCTTTTCGGCCCAGCAGGTGCGCGATGCTCTCCTGAAGGCCCGGCCCGGCGACATCGCTCTCCTCCACATGAATCATCCCGAGTCCGGCACCGCCGCCGGGGTCATGGCGGCCATCCCAGAACTCCGCAGGCGGGGATTCCGGTTCGTGCCGCTCTCTGACGTGGCCGTGGAGTGACGAGATATCCCTTGATTTGCCGGGCAGTATTGGTTTAGAAAGAAGCCTTTCCATCCTGTCACAGAAAGCGATATTTCCATGAAATCACTGACACTCAAGGCGCCCGCCAAGGTCAACTACCGGCTCGACGTGCTCCACCGCCGTCCCGATGGCTACCACGACCTCCGGATGATCATGCAGCGGATCGATCTCTGCGACGAGATCACGATCACCCTCTCCGACATCCCAGGCATCCAGGTCTCCTGCGGCCGTGACGGGGTGCCCGACGGTCCGGAAAATATCGCCTGGCGTGCCGCCAACGCGCTCCTGAGCCTTTCAGGGAGGGAGGCGGGGATCGATATCGCCATCACCAAGAACATTCCCGTGGCTGCCGGCCTTGGTGGCGGGAGCAGCGACGCTGCCACGGTTCTTCTGGGGGTGAACGAGCTCCTGGGGCTCGGCCTTTCCACTGAGCGACTCATGGAGATCGGTGTGACGCTCGGCGCCGACGTGCCGTTCTTTGTCTTCGGGAAAAACGCCCTGGCCGAGGGAATCGGCGAAATCCTCACTGTCATTGAGTCCGTTCCGCCCCTCTGGCTCGTGATCGTGAACCCCAACATCCCGGTATCGACTGCCTGGGTGTACCAAAGTTTGCGGTTGACAGGGGAGTGGAATGGCGATACTATTCCTCGCTTCTTCAAGGGTGTAGATGATGTCTGTGCCGTTCTCTCCAACGACCTCGAACCGGTGACCATCGGGAAGTATCCGGTCATCGGCGAGATCAAGGAGAGGCTGATCGCCGAGGGGGCTGCGGGTGCTCTGATGTCCGGCAGTGGTCCCACGGTCTTTGGTCTCTTCGAGGTTGAGGAGGAGGCTCGCCGGGCGGCCCGCTCCATGGCCAGGGCGGTCGACTGGTTCGTTACGACGGTCCGGGCGCTGGTGTAGGCCAATCTTCACGTAAGCACCATAAAACCACATTGGGGCGTCGCCAAGCGGTAAGGCACCGGATTTTGATTCCGGCACTCCCAGGTTCGAATCCTGGCGCCCCAGCCATTTACTTCAGCACTTTCCTGCGGATTGCCGCGGGACATCATTTCGGGTGGGCAAGGCATCGTATGAACGACAAGATCAAGGTGTTCAGCGGCAATTCCAATCGTGCGCTTGCGGAGCAGATCTGTGAGAATCTCGGGCTTCCCCTCGGCAAGGCCAACGTCAAGAATTTCTCCGACGGCGAGATCATGGTGGAGATTGCCGAGAACGTGCGCGGGCGCGACATCTACGTGGTTCAGTCTACCTGTGCGCCTACCAACAACAATCTGATGGAGCTCCTCATCATGATTGACGCCCTTAAGCGGGCGTCGGCAGCTACTATAACCGCCGTGATCCCCTACTACGGCTATGCCCGTCAGGACCGCAAAGCGGCCCCCCGAACCCCGATCACTTCGAAACTTGTGGCTGACATCATTACGACGTCCGGCGCCGACCGGGTAGTCACTGTCGACCTCCATGCCGGCCAGATTCAGGGGTTCTTCAATATCCCGGTCGACAACCTCTATGCCGCGCCGGTTATCCTGGAAAATCTCAAGCAGCGTTTCCCTGAGAACAACATCGTTATGGTTTCTCCTGATGCCGGTGGTACCGAGCGCGCCAGGGCCTTTGCCAAGCGGCTGGGCTGTACCCTGGCGGTGATCGACAAGCGCCGCACGGGCCCCAATGTGGCCGAAGTCATGCACCTGATCGGCGATGTGAAGGACAAGACCGCCATCATTCTCGATGACATGATCGACACCGCAGGAACCCTGACCCAAGCCGCCAGGGCCCTGAAAGAGCACGGAGCGAAGGCCATCTACGCCTGTGCAACCCATGGGGTTCTCTCGGGACCGGCCATCGACCGGATCAACGATTCCGACATCGAGGCGGTTGTCATCACCGACACCGTACCCCTTGGGGATAAGGCCGAGAAAACCAGTAAAATCAAGGTACTCACCGTCTCCAGTCTATTGGCTGAGGCAATCCGTCGCATTCACGGCGACGAGTCGGTGAGCTCTCTCTTTGTTTAGTTCCGTGCGGGCTTTGCCCGCCGTAGAATAGAATCTGAATCGCTGGTAGCGGAGGAAAGCATGCAACAGAAAACGATTAGCATAGAACTGAGAGAAAAAGTAGGCAAGGGTGTGGCGCGGAAACTTCGTACCCAAGGGCGTGTTCCCGGGGTTGTCTACGGTAAGGGCGTCGAGCCGCTCGCCGTGTCCGTGGATGCCAAAGAACTTGCCGGTGCCATTGTCGGTGAGGGGGGGCGCAACAATCTGATCTCCCTTCAGGGGGGCGGGAGCCTCAACGGCACTACGGTAATCGTTGCGGATCTTCAGCGGGCAGCCCTTAAGGGTGAGTACATCAGTGTTGACCTGCATCAGATCAACCTGGACGAGAAGGTTCGTGTGCATGTGCCGATAGCGGTCGTCGGTACCGCTGCCGGTGTCAAGGATGGGGGAATGCTCGAGGTGCTTATGCATTCGCTCGACCTGGAGTGCCTCCCTGCGCAGATTCCCGGGCAAGTGGAGGTGGACGTTACCGAACTGTCTCTCGGGCACACCATCCATGTGGGTGACCTGGCCCTTCCCGCCGGCGTCAAAGCGCTTGACGACCCGAAGACATCTGTCGTCAGCATCCATGGCAAGGCCAAGGAGCCGGTGGCAGCCGAGGAAGAGTAGTCTCTTTCGCACGCCCTGTACCGATGGCCACACGACTGATAATCGGGCTGGGTAATCCCGGCCCGAAATACCAATGGACCCGCCACAACGCGGGTTTCATGGTTTTGGACCGCCTTTCCCGTGTCATGGGGGTTGCGGTCGCCAAGAAGAGCTTTTCCGGCCTTTACGGCGAGGGGGGCTGGCACGGCGACCGACTATTGCTTCTCAAGCCCCAGACCTTCATGAATCTTTCGGGGCGTTCTGCGGCCGAGGCCCTCCGTTTTCACAAGCTTACCCTCTCTGACCTCATTGTGATCCATGATGATCTTGATATCCCCTTTGGTCGGGTAAAAATCAAGGAGGGCGGGGGACATGGCGGCCATAATGGTCTCCGCTCCCTCATGCAGGAACTCGGTGGTGGCGGATTCGTGCGGGTCCGGATTGGCGTCGGCAGGCCGGTCCATGGTGACGCCGCCGATTATGTTCTCGCCAACTTCCCTCCCACGGAAATGGCCAGTCTCCCCATTCTGCTGGACGGCGTTGTCGACCTCCTGGGTGAGCTCGTGAAGAGCGGTCTTCCACGAACCATGAGCCTTTACAACAACAGGGATTTCCTGTCGGCCTGATTTCTGCTTAGCTGCCATCTCAACGCGAAAGAAGAACGTATCATGGGTTTCAACTGCGGCATCGTCGGTCTCCCCAACGTGGGGAAGTCCACCATCTTTAATGCGCTGACCTCGGCCGGGGCAGAGTCGGCAAACTATCCCTTTTGTACCATCGACCCCAACGTCGGCATTGTCCAGGTCCCCGACGAGAGGCTTGACAGGCTGGCTGACATTGTCAATCCGGAGCGTATCCTCCCCACTACCATTGAGTTCGTCGACATCGCCGGCCTCGTCAAGGGAGCCAGTCAGGGTGAGGGACTTGGTAACCAGTTCCTTGGCCACATCCGGTCCGTGGATGCCATTGTCCACGTTGTGCGCTGTTTTGACGACGAGAATGTGGTGCATGTGAGTGGAAGCGTCGACCCGATCCGTGATATCGAGATCATTCAGACTGAGCTGGCCCTGGCTGATCTGGACAGCGTCGAGAAAAAGTTCCAACGCGTTGAGAAGCAGGCCAAGGGCGGCGACAGGAAGATCAAAGACGAAAGCGATTTCTACGCCCGCATCAAGGACGCTCTCGAGAAGGGTATCCCCGCCCGACACGTTGAGGTTGGGGATGATGAGCGCCTCTGGATGCGGGAGTTGCATCTGCTGACCGATAAGCCGGTTCTCTATGTTGCCAACGTTGCCGAGGATGACCTGGAGGGGGCGCATCCCTTTGTGGCCAAGGTGCGGGAGTTGGCCGAGAGCGAAGGAGCCCGGATCGTCGTTATCTGCGGCAGGATCGAGGCGGAGATAGCCGAGCTCGACGGTGACGAGAAAAAGGCGTTTCTTGACGAGATGGGACTTGCCGAGTCGGGACTCGATCGCCTGATCCGAATGGGGTACGATCTCCTTGGCCTGGTTACCTATTTCACCGCCGGCAAGAAAGAGGTCCGGGCCTGGACCATTCCCGTTGGAACCAAGGCTCCCCAGGCGGCGGGAGTCATCCATTCCGATTTTGAGAAGGGGTTTATCCGGGCGGAAGTCATCGCTTACCGCGACTTCATTGCTGCGGGGGGCGAGGCTGGGGCAAAGGATAAGGGGCTCATGCGCCTCGAAGGTAAGGAATACGTGGTGCAGGACGGCGATGTCATGCACTTCCGGTTCAACGTGTAGGGAGACGGTAGTCCGAAGGTGGCCGGACTGGCTGCATTTTACGATAAAATTCTTGAACGGCAGAGCAACCTGTAGTACGCTTCTTTTTTTGCAGCGGCCGTGGGCCGCAAGCTCCTTGCTCCGGGTCAGACCGGGGCTACTAATCCGTGAGGAGGAAATACATATGGTACGGAAGTACGAGACGGTAATGATCGTCCAGCCGGACCTTGGTGATGATGAGCTCAAGGGGCTCAATACCAAGGTTACGGACATCATTGCTACAATGAAGGGTGATCTCCATCGGTTGGAGGACTGGGGGGTGAGGAAACTCGCATACCCGATCAACAAGAACCCGCGGGGCCGCTACTATTACATCCGCTTTGACGGTGACGCCGCACTGATCGCCGAGCTGGAGCGGCGTCTGCGCCTTGACGACAAGGTCCTGCGCTATCAGAGCGTGAAGATCGAGAAGGAAGTCGCAGCTCCTGCAGCAAAGGCTGCCCCTGTCGAGACGGCGCCGGCCGCCGAAGCCGCTGAATAAGAGATCGGAGGTTCAGGATAGATGAGTGAAGAAACTACTGTAAGACCCGAGAGAACTGAAAGATCCGAGCGGCCTGAAAGGCCCCAATACCGTGGCAACGGTCCTCGTAAGAGAAGACCCTTCCAGCGCCGGAAGGTTTGCCGCTTCTGTGCAGACAAGGATCTTGCCATTGACTACAAGGACCCCCGCGTTCTCCGCTCCTTCATCACCGAGCGGGGGAAGATCGTTCCGCGGCGGATCTCCGGCAACTGCTCCAAGCATCAGCGTGAGATCACCGAGGCGATCAAGCGGGCACGCAATATCGCCCTTATCCCGATTGCCTCAAAGCACGTCGTCGCGTAAGCGGCGAAGCGCTCGATGGTGACTGGCGACCGGGGTATCCTTCTCGACATCGTCAAGGGGGTGTGCCTGACGGTAGTACTGTTTGTTGCCTACCTGCAGGTGCCTCTGCTAGGAATCGGGGCGGGGGTTGTGGCTCCCCTCCCTGTTCTCTTCTACCAACTGAAGTGGGGGCGATGGGTAGTCGGAGTTTCCGTCGTTTTCGTAACGGCTCTGATCCTTGTTCTGATCGGTGGCCCGTCGGTAGCTATGCTGTATCTGATCCAGGCTGGGTTGCTGTCGGTTGTCTTGTCCCACTTTCTGGCTCGAGGCTACAGTTTCAGTCGTGCTCTTGCCTCAGCGGTGCTTACCGTAGCAGTGGTTGCCGCCGCTACGGTGTCCGGGTATGGAATTGTGAAGGGGATAGATCTCCACGGTCAGGTGACTGGGGCGATCAGGACAAACCTGGAACAGACCATTACCCTGTACACGGCGAGAGGAGCCACGGGAGACGATCTCCAGTTTCTCAAGGAAGGACTGGAGCAGGTCGGTGCCCTCTTCGGGCAGATTTATCCGGCGATGCTCCTGGTCACTCTTGTTTCGGTGGCCGGAATCAATCTGTTCATACTTCGCCGGTTTCGGGACAGACTGACGGTCAAGCTTCCCGATGCAACCTTGAGCAGCTTCAGAAACCCCGAACACCTGGTTTGGGGAGTAATAGTCGCAGGGTTTGCCCTTCTTGTCGACAATCATGTCGTGCAGGCGGCGGCCCTTAATGTAATCGTCGTTGCCGGGTTCCTCTATTTCATCCAGGGGATTGCAGTGGTAGCGCATTTTTTTGCGGCGTACACTGTGCCGGCATTTTTCAGGATGTTTTTCTATGTCCTGCTCGTTCTGCAGGCGTATCTGGCTCTTGCAGTGGCGCTTTTGGGGCTTTTTGACCTCTGGGCGGATTTCCGCAGGCCGAGAATTCGAAAAAACCTGTAATAATCAGGCTGGGAGGAAAAATCGATGAAAGTTATTCTCAAAGAAAATCTGGAAAACCTTGGTCACATCGGCGACATCGTAAAGGTTGCACCGGGCTATGCCCGCAACTACCTGCTACCGAGAGGCTATGCCATCGCAGCCACCGAGAAGAACGCCAAGGCTCTTGACCATGCCAAGCGTCAACTCGAGTACAAGCGCAACAAGGTCCTCGAGCAGGCAAAGGCCTTTGCTGCCAAGATTGAGGGACTGACCCTTGCAATCGTTCACCAGGCAGGTGAGGAAGGGAAACTGTTCGGCGCCGTTACCAACATGGAGCTTGCCGAGCATCTGAAGGTCCAAGGCGTTGAGGTGGACCGGAAGAAGATTTCCCTTGCAGAGCCAATCAAGCATATCGGTGAGTACACCGCCTCTGTGAAGGTACATCCTGAGATTGCAGCTACCCTTAAGGTGGTCGTCACCAAGGCTGAATAGTTCGCGGTAGGCTGATAACGCAGTAATAAGAGGGCGGTTCCACTGGTGGAACCGCCCTCTTATTGTTTGTATAATGGGGCCGTGATGTTCAGGTGATTGAAGTGGCGAAGCCGTGCCGATGCCTTTGCGACGAAAAGATGGCCCTTATATATCATGAGCAGGAGGGATGTCCTGGCATGCTCACCTCGGGCAGTATGAGGGAGAAGTTATCCGTTCATTAATAGCCGTTGGTTACCATTAAAAAAAGGGCCTGCACAGCGAGTGTGCAGGCCTTTTTTTGTTAGCTTCGGAGAAGGGTTACTTCTTCTTTGCCGGTTTTCCCGGAGAAGCTTTGACCGGAGCGGTCTTGGACGGAGCGTCCCAGCGGTTCAGGTCGTGGGCGATGTTGTGGCAGTCGCCGCAACCCTTGAACTTGGCAAGCATGGCAGCCGGGTGTGGCGTGCCGTGGCAGCTCTGGCAGGCCGGAACCATCTTGTGCTTGTCCTGGTGGCAGTAGACGCAGGCAAGGGATTTGTGCTTTGCCTGGCTGGCGGTCAGCAGGTCGAGGGCCTTCTTGTGGCAGCCGCCGCATTCCTTGTTGGGAACTTCCTTGCCGTAGGCTACGTTCTTGGGTTGGTGGGCCTTGTGGCACTTCTTGCAGTCGCCGGCAGTCTGCTCGGCGTAGTGGGGCTTGTGGCACTGGGTACAGGCCGGGATCTTGCCGTGGACGTTGTGGCAAGTGGAGCAGTAGAGCTTGGTGTGCTTGCTCGGGAACTGTTTGAGCTGCTCGATCTGCGGGCTGTGGCAGGTCAGGCACGGATCGGTGATGTTGCCGGAAAGGATGATGTTGAGCGGGGTGTGGGGGTTCTTGTGGCACCCGAGACAGTTTGCGAGCTCATAGTGCTTCTTGCCGGTGTGGCACTGGCTGCACTGGGGGATGTTGTTCTTCGATGCGGGGCGGTGGCTGGCGTGGCAGTCGAAGCAGGTGATCTTCTTGTGGCCGGCACCGGCGCTGGCGATGTCTGCCGGGGGCTGGGCGTGGCACTTCACGCAGTCGTCCTGAACCAGTTTCGGGGCGGCCGGGGCGGCCTTGGCCGGGCTTCCCAAACCCAGGCAGAGCGAAACCGCCAGGGTCAGGCCAGCGACGGCAAAGAGCCTGATGCGTCTTACTGCATTCATCGTTCCTCCTCTGTGCTCTTCGCACATGACTTAAGGTAATTGCTCCATTTCCCGGTGGGAGGGGGAGCGTGTCTCACGTGATCGGCAACGGGACGAGCCCGGCTAAAACGGGGTGAATTATGCCATTTCTACAAGGTGCAGTCAATTAGAAAAAGGTAATATGGCTTCAAAATAAATTCAATAAAATCAAGGAGAAAGCCGCTCTTTGCTTGAATTGTCCGCGCCCGGCGAATGCGATGGAGATCTTCCGGCCGATCAGCGAGGTAAGAAAGGGCGATGGCAATGGTGCTTCCGCATTCTGCGAAGCCTTACGGCGGCGACAGCGCGGGAAGTGAGCGGAGCAGAGGGGGGAAGAATTCGCCGGCCAACCGACGCAGCTGGTCCAGCAGACCTGTGGGGAGAGGGGCGTGGATGACGATCTCCTCCCCTGTGACAGGATGGCTGAAGGAAACCAGGAAGGCATGGAGGCAGTGGCCAGGGTAGTCTGCGAGGGGGGCGCCCCGGTAACGGCGATCGCCTCGCACGGGGTGGCCGGTGAGGGCGAGGTGCTTGCGGATCTGGTGCATCCTGCCGGTGACAGGGGTGACGAGGAGGAGGGCCGCACCATGGCCTTGGAAGAGGGTGCGGAACTGGGTCTGGGCCTCTTTGCCTTCCAGCGGTGCGTCGATGGTCCCTTCGGACGGCAGCTTGCCATCGGCAACGGCCAGGTAGAGCTTGCCGAGACCGGTCTCCTTGACGAGCCTACCGAAGATGCCGGCGCTCGTGGCGCTCTTGGCGAAGATCGTGGCGCCGGAGGTGCCTCGATCAAGACGGTTCACGGGGCGGAGTTTCACCGGGGTTCCCCGATCGGCCAGAAACTGTTCAGCCACGTCGACGAGTGTCTGTTCGTCCTCGGCGGTCCGGTGCACCGGCAACCCCGGCGGTTTGTTGACGACGATGATCCGGTCATCCTCGAAGAGGATGTCGAGGTAGGGAGGCACGACGGCCATGAGCTCCAGCGTCCGGTTACTCTCCTTGAGGGTGACCGCGTCCCCTGCGACCAGGAGAGTGTCGGGGGTGGCAGGGAGGCCGTTGACGGCCAGATGCCCCCCTCGGACAAGTTTGCCCAAGTAGGCGAAAGGAGCGCTTGGGAGGAGGTTCCTGAGGAAGCTCTCCACCGTGCGGCAGTGGTCGGATTCGGTAATGGTGAAAGTTAACATCGGTGGAGTATAGACGGCGGCGCTTGGGAACGCAAGGGGAGAGCGGCGATGAGTGCCGTTCTCCCCTTGCAGTACCTGACCAGGAATCAGTCTGCGGTTTTCTGGCAGAGGTAATCGGCGATGGTCTGGGCGATCTGAGCAGGCGAGTTCTTATCGTTGTTGAAGGCAAGGTGATAGAGGTTCAGATCGGTGATGTCCCGGTCGAGGAAACTGCGAATGAACTTGTCCCGTTCCTTCTGCCTTTTTTCCACCAAATGCTCTGCATCCTGGACCGAAATTTTTGCTCGCCGGGCAATGGAGCGGACCTTGAAATGGTGGGAGGCATAGATGCGGAAATGGAGGCAGTTGTTCATCTGCTGGGTGATGATGGAGCTTCCCCTTCCCATTATGATCACGTTGCCCACCTCGGCCAGGGAGACGATCTGGCTGCAGAGGAGCTTGTAGTGGTCCCGCTCGCTCTTCCAGCGGGGGGTGAGGGTGGAAATCATGTCGTCGAGGAATCGGGGCCGGTGGCCAAGGGATCGGAAAACCTCCTCGGAAATGTCATGGTGTTTCGCTGCTTCCTCGAGAAGCGCCTTGTCCATGACGACCCATGGCTCCTTGGTCGAGAGCTCAAGGATTTCCTTGAGCCGCTCCGCCACGGGATACCCCTCGCAGCCGAACTCCCGCGAAATGGTGATAGTTGGCTTGTGTCCGGTACGTTTTTCGGTCTCGGTTTTCCCCTTCATCCTGCGAGCGACCTCGACCATTCCGGCGAGCCTTTGTTCGATGGATGGCACGAGCAGTTTTTCCGGCATGGCATCCTCCTTGGTCCGCGTTTCTGTTTGTGCTGTTGCGGACACCCTATGACAATTGTGCCTTGGACCGTCCGGTAGTCAAGGGGGTTGAGTTCCTGCCGCTCTGTGGGATACTTTGCGGATGATGGAGAGAATCATCAAACGGCGGAGGTGTTATGGGATTCATTAACGGTGTAACGATGGTTCTCGTGCTGGTCATGCTTGCCACGCAGGCAGTGGCAGACTCGAAAGTCCCTGAGAAACTTGTCTACGAGCTTTCCTGGACCGGAATATCCGTCGGCACGGCGAGTCAGGAAATTACGGAGGACGGAACCACGCGGAAGATTGTTTCCACGGCCCGTTCCAACGATTGGCTGTCGACCTTCTTCCCGGTGGAGGACCGGATCGAGAGCTCCTATGACCGGAACCGCGGGCCATTCCCGGGGCTGGCCCGCCATTACCGGCTGAAAACCCGCGAGGGAAGCCGCCAGCGGGACCGCGAGATCTTTTTCGAACAGGAGCGGGGAGTGGCCCACTATCGCGACAACCTGAAGGGAGATAAGGTCGACATTCCCATCCCCGTGGATACCATTGACGTCTATGGCAGCTTCTATTACATTCGCTACCTGCCGCTGGAGGTAGGGAAGTCCCCGACAGTCAACATCCTCGACAGCAAGCGGCAGCGGCGGATCGCGGTGCGGGTCCTGCGGAAGGAGCGGATCAAGACGGTCTTCGGCGAGGTGAACACCATCGTTATCCAGCCGATGGTAGCCTCCGAGGGGGTCTTCGAGGGGAAGGGGACGGTCCACATCTGGCTCACCGACGACGAGCGTCGCATCCCGGTGCGGGCCCGGACCAAGGTTACGGTGGGGAGCGTGACGGCGACGCTGGTTGAGCGGATTCCCGGAAAATGACGGGGCAGGTAGCGGCAAGGAGAACCAGTCCTCTGTTTCTTAACTGTGGGGCAGGAGAGGTGAAACGCTGAGAAAACGACCGGTATCAGTCATTGGGCATGCCCTAGCGTCGCTGCTGATTGCGGGGCTTCTCTCCGCCTGCACCACCTATCGCACGCGGGTCATTGACACCCCCGAAACGCGAGGCCGCAAGGGGTGGGAGAAGCCATACATCGTCAACGGGAAGCGCTACGACCCGCTCATGAGCCACGAAGGGTTCGCTCAGGAAGGGATGGCTAGCTGGTACGGGGAGGATTTCCACGGCAAGCTCACCAGTAACGGCGAGACCTACGACATGCACGGGCTGACCGCCGCCCACAAGACCCTGCCGCTGGGGGTATTCGTCAGGGCGCGCAACAGGAGCAACGGCAGGGAGGTGGTTGTCCGGATCAACGACCGGGGCCCCTTTGTCAAGGAGCGGATCATCGACTTCTCATACGCCGCGGCGCGGCAGCTGGGGATCACCGACGGAGGGATCGCGCCGGTCAGGATCGAGGCCCTGGGGTATCGCAGAGACACGGCCACCGGCACCGCGGCCTATCGTCCGCCGGCAAGCTACGACGTCGGCAGCTACGCCGTCCAGGTGGCCGCCTTCACCGTGCCAGACAACGCCCGACGGCTGGCTGTACAGCTGGAGAAGCGCTACGGGGACTCCTCCGTCCAGGAGGCGCTGGTGAAGGGGAGCCGTTTCTTCCGGGTGCGGGTCGGCAGATATGGCTCCCTGGAAAAGGCCGAGCAGGCCCGCCGGGAGTTGGAACGGGGGAGCTATCCCGGCAGCTTTGTGGTGGCGATAGATTGAGAGGACGTGGGGTGGTGGTTGTGATACATTTTGATTATTGAAATCGGCAGTCCATTGAGAAGTGCGTCAGTCCGCTGACAACCTTCACCGAGCGGAGAAAGGAAACCAAGGTATGGAGACACTGGAAGCAATCAGAACGAGGAGAAGCGTCCGCAAATTTTCCGACCGGCCGGTGGAGCCGGAGAAGCTCCAGACAGTGCTTGAGGCGGCGCGACTGGCCCCGTCGTGGGCCAACATGCAGTGCTGGCGGTTCGTAGTGGTGGAGGATCAGGCAACGAAGGCGCAGATCAGCGAGCTGTCCTACGTGGAGACGTACTTCGCCCCGAAGGGGTACAAGTCGAACCCGGCCCGCAAGGCCCTTGCCGAGGCGCCGGTGGTGATCATCGCCTGCGGCGAGCCGCCCCAGTCCGGGGAGCTGCGGGGTCAGCAGTATTATCTGACCGATGTGGGGATCGCCGCCCAGAACCTGATGCTCGCCGCCCATGACCAGGGACTGGGGAGTGTGTTCGTCGGGGTATTCGACGAGGAGCAGTTGGGGGAGCTGATCGGCATCCCGGCGGAGCTGAGGATCGTGGGGCTCTTTCCCCTCGGCTACCCGCTGGAGGAAGTGAAGGCAGGGCCCCCCCGCAAGCCGCTGGATGAGATCGTCCATTACGGGAAGTATCAGGCGTAGCTTTGCCGCCGTCAACGGCAGGGGATGAAGAATAAAGGCGCGGAGAGCCATCTCCGCGCCTTATTGCTGGGTGCTGAGGTGTAGAGGGAGGTCAGTTCATACGGAAATGCACCACCATCTTCCTGAGGTCTTCGGAGAGTTCTCGGAGATGGCTTGCCGCCTCTGCGGATTCCTGGGCTCCCTTGGCCGTTTCTCCCACCACCTGGGTTATCATCTGGATGTTGTTACTGATCTCGGTCGTGGTTGCAGTCTGCTGTTCGGCCGCGGTTGCGATCTGGCTCACCTGCTGGGCCACGGAATCTATCTGGGTCCTGATGTCAGCGAGCGCTTCTCCCGATTCGGCAGCCTTCTGGGTGCTGCTCTGGACTATGGTAACGCCCTGGTTCATGGACGAGACTGCGGACGCCGTCTCATGCTGGATTGACTTGATCATCTGGCTGATCTCTTTGGTGGCCCTGGTGGTGCGCTCTGCCAATGCCCGAACCTCGTCGGCCACCACGGCGAACCCGCGCCCCTGTTCCCCGGCGCGGGCCGCCTCAATGGCCGCGTTCAACGCCAGCAGGTTGGTCTGGTCGGCAATATCCTCAATGGTTCCCACTATTTCGCCGATCTGGTCGCTTCGGGTGCCGAGGCTCGCCACGTTCTGGGCCACATCCCGAACCTGCCCATATATGGCGTTCATTGCCTCCACCGTTGCCATGACCACGGAGGCGCCGGAGTCGGCCGAGCCGCTGGCCTTGTCGGAGCTTCCTGCTGCCAGGGCGCAGTTATGGGCGATTTCGAGCGACGTGGCAGCCATCTCCTCGCTGGCCGTTGCCACGGTGCCAGCCTGTGACGCCACCTCTTCCGCTCCGGTGGCGATCTGGATTGCCGCTCCCTGCAACTGCCCGGCGGCAGCGGCCACCTGATTGGATGCCGAGATGACCTGCGTCAGGGTGGCGCCCATCTCGTCGAGCATCGTGTTCACCGAGCCGGTCAGGAGGTCTATTTCGTCTTTTCCTGTGCCGCTCGGCAGTCTTACGCCAATGTTTCCGTCAGCCACTTGGGCGAGAACCTCCACCGCCTTGTCGAGCCGCTTCATGGAACGCGTGACGAAGATCTTGATCAGTGTCGCCGACACGGCGATGAATACGAACACCAGTCCAGCGACAACCCAGGTCAGGCGGTTGAAGGAGCTCATGAATTCGCTTTCCTTGACGCCGACGTAGAGTACGCCGATGGTGTTGCCTCCGGCGTCCTTGATGGGATCATAGGCCGTGAAGTAGGGAGTGCCGAGGATCTTGGCCTCTCCCCGGTATGGTTTTCCTTCCTTGAAGATGGCGTCGTAGGCCGGTCCCTGCAGGGCTGTTCCGACGGCCCTGCTCCCGTCGGGCTTGAGCACGTTCGTGGAAACCCGCTTGTCCCCCATGAAAATGGTTGCCGTACCTCCGCACAACCCTTTCAGTTTGTCGGGGAGTTCGAAGTTGCCGTTGACCCCATAGTCGCCAACCTTCAGAGTGCCGTCCACCACTTTCCATTCCGTCCCTTTTTGTCCGAGCAGTTCCCAGAAAGTCTTCATCCGGCTTTCCTGCGACTCCGTTGCCAGTGTGGACATATCCCGGTGAAGGACCGACATGATGATGACACTTGTCAAAACAACCGATATGGCAAGTAGAGATGCGCTGATGAGGGAAATTTTCGTGCTGAGTTTCATGGCAAGCCTCCAGGAGTTTATCCGTGGAGTCGTTTTGAGCCTGCTCTGCCGGCTCTGCGAGGGGGGATGTAAGTTCTCCAACGGTGTATGGTTACCGTATCGGCACGATGTGCACTAACTTTAGCGTTTTTAAGGAGGATTATTTTATGTTGGTTTTGTGCTGAAAATTTGAAGGTGTCAGTTCAGGCGGAAATGCACTGTCGCGGAGGAAAAGACGTCAGCAATTTCCATAATGCCCTCTTACGCAAGGGTCTTCCTGAACCGCGTCACCGCGAATGCCAGGATGACGCTCCCCAGCACCAGCAGGCCCGCCATCTGGGGCCAGAGTATATCTGCTCCCACCCCCTTCAGAAATATTCCCCGAATGATGACCAGATAGTAGCGCAGCGGGTTCAGGTAGGTGACGTACTGGACGACCTGCGGCATGTTCTCGATGGGAAAGGCGAACCCGGAGAGGAGCATGGCCGGGAAGATGAAAAAGAATGAGCTCATCATGGCCTGCTGCTGGGTTGTGCTCACGGTGGAGATGAAGAGCCCGAAGCCGAGGGTGCTCATGAGAAAGAGGGCCGTGGCGCCGAAGAGGAGCAGGAGGCTCCCCCGGATCGGGACATCGAACCAGAATTTTGAGACGGCCGTGATGACCGCCACGTCGATGAAGCCGATGAGGATGAAGGGGATGGTCTTGCCGAGGATGAACTCGCTCCGGGAGATGGGGGTGACGATCATCTGCTCCATGGTGCCTATTTCCTTCTCGCGCACCACGGCCATGGCGGAGAGGAGCATGGTGATGATCAGGACGATGTTGGCGATGACCGCGGGCACGTAGTAGTTGCTGCTCTCCAGGTTCTCGTTGAACCAGGCGCGGCTCTGGAGCTGGACGCCGGCGGCGGAGGGGCTCATTCCCCGACTGCGGGCACGTTGGGACGATTGGAGCTCGTCATTGAAGCGGGCAGCGATCCGCGAGGCGTAGTTCAGGACGATGCCGGCGGTGTTGGAGTCGGTGCCGTCCAGGATGATCTGGAGCGGGGCCGTGCGCCCGGCCCCAAGGTCGGCGCCGAAGCCCTGGTTCATCCGGAGGATTGCCTTCACCTCTCCCCGGTCCATGAGCTCCCGCACCCGGCCCTCCCGCCTGATGTGCTCGGTGATCTGGAAGTAGCCCGATCGCTGGAACCGGGCAATCAGGTCGCGGCTTTCGGTGCTGTTGTCCAGGTCGTAGACGGCGGTTGTCACGTTCCGCACGTCGGTGTTCACCGCGTAGCCGAAAATCACCGTCTGGAAGGCGGGGATGATGAAGAGGATGAAGCGCATCCGAGGGTCCCGCAGGGCCTGGATAATCTCCTTCACCAGCATGCACTTGAGCCGTTCGAGCATCGCCTCACTCCACCTTCTTCCGGAACTTTCTCACCGCCAGGGCCAGCACCACCACGCCGAAGACCGCCAGGAACACCACTTCCGGCGCCAGCACCCCGAGCCCCACCCCCTTGAGATAGATCCCCCTGAGAATCGTAACAAAGTAACGGGCCGTGATGATGTGGGTGACCGCCTGGATGGGAGGCGGCATGTTCTCGATGGGGAAAATGAAGCCGGAGAGAAGGAATGCCGGAAGCATGGTCGTTACCATGGCGATCTGGGAGGCAAGGCGTTGGTTCTTCGCGATGATGCTGATGAGGAGCCCGAAGGCGAGGGCGCAGGTAAGAAAGATGAACGACATGCTGAACAGGAGCCAGAGGCTCCCCCGCAGCGGGACATCGAAAACGAACTCCCCCACCAGGACCGAGAGGATCAGGTCGAGGATGCCGATGACGAAATAGGGGATGAGCTTGCCGGCGATGAGTTCCGGCCCTCGGAGCGGCGTGGAGATGAGCTGCTCCATGGTGCCGGTCTCCCACTCCCGGGCCACGGTGAGGGAGGTGAGGAGGGCCGCGATGACCATCATGATAACCGCAATGAGCCCGGGGAAGATGTAGTTGCGGGAAACCATGTCGTTGTTGAACCAGACCCGGGGGCGCACATCGACGCTGCCGGCGGTGGGGACGGTGCCCAGGCGCCGAGCCTGCTCAAGAAACACCTCCCGGGACCAGGCAAGGGTGACAGCCTCCGCATAGCCGAGGGCGATGGTGGCCGTGTTGGAGTCGCTGCCGTCCAGGATCGCCTGCACCGGGGCCGGTGTGCCCGTGCGGACCTTCCGGGCGAAATCGGCCGGGATCACCAGCGCCATGAGGACGTCACGCCGGTCGATGGCCCCCTCGATTTCCCGGTAGGTGTCGACATGCCCCGTCAGGGCGAAATAGCGGGAACCGTCGAAACGGCTGATGAAATCGCGGCTTTCAGTGGTGCCGCTCTGGTCCCAGACCATGAGGGGGACCCGGTCCACGTCCAGGGTGAGGGCGTAGCCGAAGAGGAAGAGAAGGAACATGGGGATGGCGATCCCCATGCCGAGGCTCCGGGGGTCCCGAAAGACGTGAATGAATTCCTTGCGGGCCACGGCCGCCACGCGTTGAAGCTTCATCGGCTGAATCCCTTCTGGGGTGCGGCCTCCCGGTCCCTGGCCTCGATGAGGGAGACGAAGACGTCCTCCAGGGACGGGACGATCCGCTCGATGCTGTCCACGGTGAACCCGTCGGTGGCAAGGGCCTGTTCGATGGATGGAATCGCCATGTCGGCCCGTTGGGCCACCACGTGGAGCGCCCGGCCGAAGAGGGCGGCGTGCCCGATGCCGGGAAGGGCCTCGATTGTCTCCATGGCATCCTGGGGCCGGTTGCAGCGCACCTCCACGATCTCCTCCTCCATGAAGCGGGTCTTGAGCTCCCCCGGCGTCCCCAGGGCGATGAGCTCCCCGCGGTAGATGAGTGCCAGCCGATCACAATACTCGGCCTCGTCCATGTAGTGGGTGGTGACGAAGACGGTGACTCCCTCGCCGGCAAGGTGGTAGATCAGGTCCCAGAAGTTGCGGCGGCTGATGGGGTCCACTCCGGAGGTGGGCTCGTCCAGGAAGATGATGGGGGGCTCGTGGAGAACGGCGCACCCCAAGGCCAGCCGCTGCTTCCAGCCGCCGGAGAGGATGGCGGTCCGGGAGGCCCGGTGCTCCGTAAGCCCCGCCATCCGGATGACCCACTCCTTGCGCTCTTTCTTCCTGGCGTCGGGAATCCGGTAGATGCCGCTGTAGAAGTCGATGTTCTCCTCCACGGTCAGGTCCTCGTAGAGGGAGAACTTCTGGCTCATGTAGCCGATGTTCTTCTTGATCTCCTCGGGCTGGCGGACGATGTCGAAGCCGGCCACGGTGCCGCTGCCGGCGGTGGGTTGGAGAATGCCGCAGAGCATCCGGATGGTGGTGGACTTCCCCGCGCCGTTGGGGCCCAGGAAGCCGAAGATCTCCCCCCGTTTAACGTCGAGGGATATCCGGTTCACGGCCACGAAGTCGCCGAAGCGCTTTTCCAGGTCGCGGAGGGTGACGGCGTATGTGGGGTCATGGTGGGGCATTTTTCAGCCAGTGCGTAGATGCCAGGCGTGCTTGTCAATGCTCTTAAAGTTCGTTTGCATCAATTCCTGACCGTTTGAATGCCTGAACGGCATCGGATACGCCAAGACATAAATGTTTAGTCTTCGGAGCAATAATCTACGGCTTCAGGAGTTCTGCCAGCGTATCTCGCGGACTCAGCACCGCTATCCCCTGGTGCGTCTGGCCGAAAAGATGGCCGAAATCCCTGCGGTCGCCGGTGACCAATACCGTTGCGCCGCTCTGGACGGCTGCCGCCATGATGGGGGCGTCCTTGGCGGGAAGGGGGAGCTGCCGTGCCCACAATACCGTGTCAGGTTTCGGTTCGGGGACGATCACGAGCAACCGCACGAGAGAATCCAGTTCCTGTAAATGGTTCGGAGTCTTCGATGCCAGGTTGCGCCGTGCCTCGTCCAAGGCGAAGGCCGAGGTGGAAAGGGTGCAGTGCCCGGCCTCCGCAAGGGAGAAGATTTTACGGGAGATTCCCGTGGGGGAATAGGCGGCGGTGAAAAGAATGTTGGCGTCGAGGAAGAGCTTCATGCTGCCTTCTTCTTTGAAAGCTTGGCGCGTATCTGCTTTTCCTCTTCCGGGCTCAAAGCGTCTTCAGCCAGAAACTCCCTGATCCGTTCGTCCGAGTAAATCTCGATGGGATAGACTGCGGCCTGTCTGAGGATGATGGCTCCGTCATCGGTCGTCTCAACCAGCAGGGGGACTTCCCCGCTGATTCCAACGCGATTGAGGACGGCCTTAGGGATGGATACCTGCCCTTTTTTGCCTAATTTTACCATTTCCATGATGCTCTCCTTCTGGATTCCGGCTTGCCGGATTATGGAATAATGGTACTCGGTGTGACTGGTAAGGTCAAGGTTGGACTTGTTTCAGGTGTTTTCGCCCTCAAGCACCGACACCAGCACATCCTCCAGGCTCGGCTCGATGGCCCGCAGGCCCTGGAGCTCTATCCCCTCGCCACGCAGGATCGCCTCGATGGCGGTGCTTGTTTCCCCGGCGTTGTGGGTCACCACGTGGAGCCGGTCGCCGAAGATCCCCACCGATTCCTTTTCTCGCTGCTCGCGCAGAAGCAGGGCGGCTCGGCGTGGAGCGGGGGTCCGCACCTCCAGGATGGTGCCCCGCATGAGCCCCTTGAGATTGTCGGGCGTGTCGCAGGCCAGGATCCTGCCGCGATGAATGAGCCCCACCCGGTTGCAGCGGTCTGCCTCGTCCAGGTAGGCGGTGGCCACGAAGACTGTTACCCCTTCCCGCAGGAGCTGGTAGAGGATGCGCCAGAAGTCCCGGCGGGAAACCGGGTCGACCCCGTTGGTGGGTTCGTCCAGGAAGAGGACCCGGGGGGTGTGGATGAGGGCGCAGGCGAGCCCCAGTTTCTGCTTCATGCCGCCGGAGAGGTTGCCGGCCAGCCGTTTCCCGAAGGGGGTCAGGTTGCTGAAGGAGAGGAGCCGGCCTATCTTCTCGTCGCGTCCCCGGCGGGGGAGGCCGTAGATGTCGGCATAGAAGTGGAGGTTTTCCAGCACGGTCAGGTCCGGGTAGAGGCCGAAGCGCTGGCTCATGTAGCCGATCTCCTCCTTGAGCGCCTCCGCCTCCTGCACCGTGTGGTGTCCCATGACCCGGGCCGATCCATCCGTAGGGTCCATGATGCCGGTCAGCATCCGCATGGTGGTTGTCTTGCCGGCGCCGTCGGAGCCCACGAGGCCGAAGAGCTCCCCCTGCGCCACGGAGAGGGTGAGCCCGTCCACGGCGGTCACGTCGCCGAAGCGTTTGGTGAGGTTGTCGGTGACAATTGCGGCACTCATTCGCTCGCGAGAATCTCCGCATCCACCGGCATCCCCGGCTTCAGCTCCATAGTGGGGTTCGGGATGGTGATCTTGATCCGGTAGACGAGCTTCACCCGCTCCTTCTCGGTCTGGACGCTCTTGGGGGTGAATTCCGCCTCCGGGGAGATGAAGGTAATGGTCCCCTCGTAGCGGCGGTCTGGCCAGGTGTCGCTTCTCACCCGGGCCTTCTGCCCCACCTTTACCCGCCCCAGATCGGTCTCGGCGATGTAGGCCCGCATCCAGCTGTTCGCCATGTCTCCCACGGAGACGATGGGGGTGCCGGCGGCCACCTGCTCCCCCGGCTCCACGTGCTTGGCCAGGACAAGCCCCGCCATGGGGGAGGAGAGGGTGGTGTAGCCGAGGCGCGTGCGGGCAAGCTCCAGTGCCTCCCGGGCCTGGCCGAGGCGTGCCCGGGCTGCGTCGATCTGCTCGCGCCGGGGGCCCCGGTGCATGAGCTCCTGCTGGGCAACTGCCTCCCTCAGGGCAGCCCGGGACGATTCGAAGGCAGCCTTTGCGGCATCGAAGTCGCGGCGGGAGATGACCTCCCGCTGGAAGAGGGTCTCCTGCCGGGCAAAATCGGCCTTGAGCCGTTCGGCGTCGGCCTTGACTCTTGTTACGGCGGCATCGGCCCTAGCGATGTCCTCCTTCCGGAAACCGTTCTCCAGTTCCCGCAGGTTCGCCGCCAGGACTTCCCTGTCCTGCTCGCGCTGGGCCACGTCCAGGCGAAGGTCGTCATCGTCGAGTCGCGCAACGATCTGTCCCGCCTTCACCAGCTCCCCCTCGTCAACGAGCCGTTCCCGCACCCGTCCCGGAATCTTGAAACTCACCTCCACGTCGGTCACCTCGATGGTTCCCGAGACGGCGACGGTGCTGCCGTCGTCGCCGGTGCGGCGGGTGACGAACCAGGCAATGGCCGCGATGGCCAGGAGCAGGATGGCGATCAGGATCACCTTCTTCTTCATGGACGGTCCTCCGGAGTGGGGCGGCGCCTTCGGGCGCGTCAGCATCTATTTTGGCACCATGGGCGGCATTGTAAAGGATTGAGGAGGGTGAGCGCTAGTCCGTGTTTGGAACGGTTTATGCTCAATCACATCAAAGTAAGAAGGTTTTGCGGGACAAAATAATGATAAGGTGGTGATTTCATTGAGAAGTGCCCTGGTGTGCGATGATGAGCCGATTATCAGGATGAGCTTAAAAAATAAGCTCAAGGAACTTGGTTTCGATGAAATCCGGGAGTGCGGGGACGGGGAGCAGGCGGTGCAGACGGCACTGGCCACGGTGCCCGACATCGTCATTCTCGATGTCTCGATGCCCAAGAAGGACGGCATTACGGCGGCCCGGGAGATCCGGCAGCGGCTGAAGATCCCGATCATCCTCCTGACTGCCTGCTGCGACGCCGAGACGGTCAAGCGGGCCAAGGAGAGCGGCATCGGAGGGTTTCTGGCCAAGCCGTTCCGGGAGCAGGATCTCTGGCCAGCCATCGAGCTTGCCTGTGCCCATGCCGACGAGGTGGAGGCCCTCAAAGAGGAGGTGGAGGACCTGAAGGAGACCCTGGAGAGCCGCAAGGTCATCGAGAAGGCCAAGGGGCTCCTGATGCGGAAACAGGGGCTCTCCGAGCCCGAGGCGTTTCGCAAGATGCAGAAGCTGGCCATGGACAAGCGCAAGAGCCTGCGCCAGATCGCCGAGGCGATTCTGCTGATGGAGGAGTAGACGCGTAGCAGTTGGATGAAGAGGGGCACCGGCAGCAGTCGGTGCCCTTCCATTTTTTAGGCAGATTCGTGGGGATTGTGAAATGGTTCAGGTGGGAAGGGTTGCAGCTGCCATTTGTGATTAAATTGTTGGCACCTGCATGGGAAAGAGGCGCAGTTGGGGAGAGCATAAAGAAACAATTCAGTAATTACGGCATGTTGAGATTTGGCATGGTCAATGCTTTATCCCAGTCATAAGAGAATATGAGAATACGTCGGAGTATTCGCTGCAGAATGCAGGCAAAGGCGCCACCATTGATAACGAATGGGGCGCCTTTTTTTGTTGCCCCGCACATTCCCAGGCAGTCCACGGATTGGTGGACGAAAGGAGAAACATCATGAGACAAATCGCGATTTACGGCAAAGGCGGCATCGGCAAGTCCACGACGACCCAGAACACGGTGGCGGGCCTCGCCTCCCTCGGCAAGAAGGTGATGATCGTCGGCTGCGACCCGAAGGCCGACTCCACCCGGCTCATCCTCCACGCCAAGGCCCAGGCCACGGTCATGGACAAGGTGCGGGAGCTGGGAACGGTCGAGGACCTGGAGCTGGAAGACATTTTGAAGGTCGGTTACGGCGATGTGAAGTGTGTGGAGTCCGGCGGTCCGGAGCCGGGGGTCGGATGCGCCGGCCGCGGCGTCATCACCGCCATCAACTTCCTGGAAGAGAACGGTGCCTACACCCCGGATCTCGACTTCGTCTTTTACGATGTTCTTGGTGACGTCGTCTGCGGCGGGTTCGCCATGCCGATCCGCGAGAACAAGGCGGAAGAGATCTACATCGTCTGTTCCGGCGAGATGATGGCAATGTACGCCGCCAACAACATTGCCAAGGGTATCCTCAAGTACGCCTCCTCCGGCAAGGTCCGGCTGGCCGGCCTCATCTGCAACGCCCGCAAGACCGACAAGGAGTACGAACTGATCGATGCCCTGGCCAAGAAGCTCGGTACCCAGATGATCCACTTCGTCCCCCGGGACAACCAGGTGCAGCGGGCCGAGCTGCGCCGCATGACGGTCATCGAGTACTCCCCCGAGCATCCGCAGGCGAACGAGTACCGGACCCTGGCCCAGAAGATCCTCGACAACAAGATGCTGGTGGTGCCGACCCCACTGGAGATGGAAGAGCTGGAAGATCTCCTCATGGAGTTCGGCATCATGGAGGCCGAGGACGAGACCGTCGTGGGTGTGGCTGAAGCGGCGGCGAAATGACGAACGCTTTTGGGCCATCTCGGCGTTTCCTGCGTCATCGCTTGTGCGACGTGGCGCTGCCACGCCTCCGCGCTCTTCCTTGGAAGCCGCCGACCTGACCTCAAAATCGTTCGCCAATTGGTTTAAGCAAAAACCATACAGGAGAATCGAACATGACACAGACAATACGAAAAGTTGAAGGAATAACGAAAGAGTCGACCCAGGAGATGATCGACAAGGCCCTGGAAATATATCCCGAGAAGGCGAAGAAGAAGCGGGCTCCGCACCTCGCTCCCAACGACGGGGTCAGCTCCTGCGTCAAGTCTAACAGAAAGACCGTTCCCGGCGTCATGAGCGCCCGCGGCTGCGCCTACGCCGGCGCCAAGGGGGTGGTCTGGGGACCGATCCGCGACATGGTGCACGTCTCCCACGGTCCGGTCGGCTGCGGCTGGTACTCCTGGGGTACCCGGCGGAACCTCATGAGCGGCATCACCGGCGTCACCAACTTCGCCATGCAGTTCACCTCCGACTTCCAGGAGAAGGACATCGTCTATGGCGGCGACAAGAAGCTGAAGCAACTGCTCGTGGAGGCCAAGGAGCTCTTTCCCCTGGCCAAGGGGATATCGGTACTCTCCGAGTGCCCGGTGGGGCTCATCGGCGACGACATCAACGCCACCGCCAAGCAGTCCTCCAAGGAGCTGGATATCCCGATCATCCCCTGCAACTGCGAGGGGTTCCGCGGGGTGAGCCAGTCGCTGGGGCACCACATCTCCAACGACACCATCCGGGACCATATCATCGGTACCCGCGAGTTCGCCGAGCCGGAGAGCCCCTATGACATCTCGCTCATCGGCGACTACAACATCGGCGGCGACGTCTGGAGCGCCAAGGCGCTTCTGGAGGAGATCGGCCTCAACGTCAAATCGGTCTGGACCGGCGACGGCGAGCTGGAGAAGATCGCCGCCACCCACAGGGTGAAGCTCAATCTCATCCACTGCTACCGCTCCATGAACTACATGTGCAAGGTGATGGAAGAGAAGTACGGCATCCCCTGGCTGGAGTTCAACTTCTTCGGCCCCACCAAGATCAGGGAGAGCCTGCGGGCCATCGGCGCGCGGTTTGACCAGACCATTCAGGACAAGGTGGAGCAGGCCATCGCCAAGTACGATCCGATCATGCAGGCGATCATCGACGAGTACCGGCCGCGCCTGGAAGGGAAGAAGGTGATGCTCCTGGTGGGTGGCCTCCGCCCGCGCCACACCATCGGCGCCTACGAGGACCTGGGGATGGAGTGTGTCGGTTCCGGCTACGAGTTCGCCCACGGTGACGACTACGAGCGGACCGCACCGGAGATGCCGGAAGCCACGGTCATCTACGACGACCCCTCCGAGTACGAACTGGAGCAGTTCGTCCACACCCTGAAGCCCGACCTCATCGGCAGCGGCATCAAGGAGAAATACGTCTTCCAGAAGATGGGGATTCCGTTCCGCCAGATGCACAGCTGGGACTACTCCGGTCCCTACCACGGTTATCAGGGGTTTTCGGTTTTCGCGCGGGATATCGATATGGCGGTGAACAGCCCCACGTGGAAGCTGGTGAAGTCGCCTTTTTGATCTGATGTAGGGGCGGGGTTTCCCCGCCCGCCTGAAATCCTGTTCAGGGTATGTAAACCAGGGCAGGGAAACCCTGCCCCTACAAAAACATAATCTGCCGTGATACGGATTGGTATCCGGAGAGGAGATAATTATGAGCGCAGAAGCCGCCGTCAAATATGTAACCGAAATACCCGAGGAGGAAGTAAAGCGGGTAGCGGACTGGATCAACACCGAGGAGTACAAGGAAAAGAACTTCGCCCGCCAGGCGCTGGTGATCAACCCGCCCCATGCCTGCCAGCCGCTGGGTGCCCAGCTGGCCGCCCACGGGTTCGAAGGGACGCTGCCGTTTGTCCACGGCTCCCAGGGGTGCGCCTCCTACTACCGCTCCACCCTCAATCGCCACTTTCGCGAGCCGGCGCCGGCGGTCTCCGATTCCATGACCGAGGACGGCGCCGTGTTCGGCGGCCAGAACAACCTCCACGAGGGGCTGGAGAATGCCCTGGCCCTCTACAAGCCGAAGATGATCGCCATCTTCACCTCCTGCATGCCCGAGATCATCGGCGACGACCTGACCGCCTTCATCAAGAACGCCCGGAACAAGGGGCACATCCCCCAGGAGTTCCCGGCGCCATACGCCAACACCCCGAGCTTCAACGGCTCCCACATCCACGGCTATGACGCCATGCTCCTCTCCATCCTCCAGACCCTGACCGCGGGGAAGCAGGTGGAGGGGCGCTGCACCGGCAAGCTGAACCTCGTCGCCGGCTGCGACTTCAACACCGGCAACTACCGGGAGTATGCCCGCATCCTGAAGGAGTTCGGCATCCCCAGCACCATCCTGGCCGACATCGCCGAGTCCTTCGATTCACCCTGCGACGGCAGCTACCACGTCTATCCGGGGGGGACGAAGCTCGACGATGCGGCCGACTCCATCAACGGCAAGGCGACCATCACCGTCGGCCCCTACGCCACGCCCAAGACCTTCACCTGGATCAAGGACAACTACTCCGGCAAGCATGCCTCTCTGCCGATGCCCATGGGGATCGAGAAGACCGACGCCTTCATCAAGAAGCTCGCCGAGCTGTTCGGCAAGCCGGTTCCCGAGTCCCTCAAGGCCGAGCGGGGTCGCGCCGTGGACGCCCTGACCGACTCCCATCAGTACATCCACGGCAAGAAGTTCGCCGTCTACGGCGACCCTGACTATCTCCTGGGGTACGTTTCCTTCCTCCTGGAGATGGGAGCGATCCCGTACCACATCCTCTGCAGCAAGGGGAGCAAGAAGTTCGAGAAGGAGATGCAGGCGCTGCTGGACAGCTCCATGTACGGCAAGCAGGGGAAGATCTACATGGGCAAGGACCTCTGGCACATGCGGAGCCTCCTGGTGACCGACCCGGTGGACGCCATGATCGGCGACTCCCACGGCAAGTTCGCCGCCCGCGACGCCGGCATCCCCCTCTTCCGGTTCGGCTTTCCGATCATGGACCGGGTCAACAAGCATCGCTATCCCCTCATCGGCTACCAGGGTGTCGTCAACATGGTGACCGAGATCGCCAACAAGTTCATCGATATCAAGGATGAGACCTGCGAGGACCGGTTCTTTGAGTTGATGCGGTAGAGTGGTTCGTAGCCCCAAAGCAAACGGCCCGCCGGGATATTCCGGCGGGCCGTTTGTGCAAGGTGTTCGGAAATGTCGAAGAACGCAGCGAATGAGCCAAAATCCCTTGACCCGTCCGAGGCCGTGCCTGTCAGTCGAGCAGGTCGGCGGGGACAATCCCGCCACTCTCAGCGAGCTTCCTCATGACTTGCTTGTGCAGCCAGATGTTCATGGTTGCCGTATCGTTGGTGTCGCCGGTATAGCCGAGTTCTTGAGCCAGTTCGCGGCGCTCTGCAAGGCTCGATTCCATGCCGAGAAGTTTCATCAGGTCGACGATGGATGTCCGCCAGTTGAGTTGCTGGCCGGCATTCGCCGCCATGAAGGTCAGCCTCGCCTCCACGTCGACTTCGCTCATGGGAGCTGGCGCCGAAACGGGTTGAGCCGCCTCAGCCTGAATGGGAGGTGCTGCGGCAGCGTGAACCTCTTCCTCTTTCTTGCCGAAGATGGAATCACGAATTTTGCTGAAAATACCCATCTGCTTTCTCCTTTCATTGACGGCAACCGACTGCGCGCCCACGGCGCGAGCCTGAAACAAATCGGGCACCTGGTCGGTTGTCATCTCTTTCCAGCGTTTCACCTGGCATCTGCAATTAACAGGTTTTCATAATGGTATCAGGCCGCTTTCCCCTGTCAAGGTTTGCAGGAAACTTGAAAAAAACTCTGGACTTAGTGGCGATGGACAAGGGGCCGCGCGGGGCGCCCTTGTTTCCCTGGGTAATACAGGCGCAGTGCGGTCTGTGCCGTCAGCGGATGCCGGCGTGGTACTCCTGCAGGCTCATGACCGGTTCCTTGCCGTTGCGGCGGGCCGCTATCCCCTCGGCGGCGGCGACGGCAGCCGCGACGGTGGTGATGTGGGGGATCTTGTTGGCGATGGCCGCCTTGCGGATGTAGGAGTCGTCATGGGCGCTCTGCTTCCCGGCCGGAGTGTTGACCAGCAGGTGGATCTCGCCGTTCTTTATAGCATCCACCAGATTGGGGCGCCCCTCGTGGAGCTTGTTGACCGGCGTCGCGGCGATGCCGTGGCCGGCCAGGAACCGGCAGGTCCCCTCCGTGGCGCGGATGGCGAAGCCCAGGTCGGCGAAGCGGCGCGCCGCCTCCAGGGCATCATCCTTGTCCCGCTCGGCGATGGTGAAGAGAACCGTACCGGAGAGGGGGAGCTGGGCATTGGCTCCTTCCTGGGCCTTGTAAAAGGCGAGGCCGTAGTTGCCCGCAAGCCCCAGCACCTCGCCGGTGGAGCGCATCTCCGGGCCGAGCACCGGGTCCACCTCGGGGAACATGGAGAAGGGGAAGACCGCCTCCTTGACCCCGAAGTGGGGGAAGGTGCGGCGGACGAGCCCCATATCCTTCAGCTTCGCACCGAGCATGACCTGGACGGCGATGCGGGGCATGGGGATGTTGCAGACCTTGGAGACCAGCGGCACGGTGCGGCTGGCCCGGGGGTTCGCCTCCAGGATGTAGACGGTGTCATCGGCGATGGCGTACTGGATGTTCATGAGCCCCACGACCCCCATGGCCACGGCGATTTTGCGGGTGTACTCATCGATGGTTGCGATGTGCTTCAGGGGGATGCTGACCGGGGGGATGACGCAGGCCGAGTCCCCCGAGTGGACCCCGGCCAGTTCGATGTGCTCCATGACCGCGGGGACGAAGGCGTCGGTTCCGTCACTGATGGCGTCGGCTTCCGCCTCGATGGCGTTCTCCAGGAACCGGTCGATGAGGATGGGGCGCTCCGGGGAAACGTCCACCGCCTTGGCGATGTACTCCGTGAGCATTTCCTCGTCGTGGACCACCTCCATGGCCCTGCCGCCCAGAACGTAGGAGGGGCGGACCATGAGGGGATAGCCGAAGCGGGCCGCGACAGCCAGGGCCTCCTCGAGGGTGCTGGCCATGCCCGATTCGGGCTGGGGGATCCCCAGTTCCCCCATGACCTTGGCGAAGCGCTGCCGGTCCTCGGCCAGGTCGATGGTCTCCGGCGACGTGCCGATGATCCGCACCCCGGCTGATTCCAGTTCGGCGGCGATGTTGAGGGGGGTCTGCCCTCCGAACTGGACCAGCACCCCCTCGGGCTTCTCCTTGGTGTAGATGGAGAGGACATCCTCCACGGTGAGGGGCTCGAAGTAGAGTTTGTCCGAGGTGTCGTAGTCCGTTGAAACCGTCTCCGGGTTGCAGTTGACCATGATGGTCTCGTAGCCGGCCTCCCGCAGGGCAAAGGCGGTGTGGACGCAGCAGTAGTCGAACTCGATCCCCTGGCCGATCCGGTTGGGGCCGCCCCCCAGCACCATGATCTTCTTCCGGTCGCTGACCGGTACCGTGTCCGGGGCGTTGTAGGTGGAGAAATAGTAGGCGGCGTTCTCCACCCCGCTCACGGGCACCGCTTCCCACGCCTCGGCGAGTCCCAGGGCCAGCCGCCGTTCCCGGACCTGGGGCTCGGGAATCTCCAGCAGCTTCGCCAGATAGCGGTCGGCAAAGCCGTCCCGTTTGGCCTGGAGCAGCAGCCCGTCGGGGGGGAGGCTTCCCCGGTGCCGGAGTATCTGTTCCTCCAGCTCCACCAGCTCCTTCATCTGCTGCAGGAACCAGTGCTTGATATGGGTCAGGCGGTGGAGCTGGTCGATGTCTGCCCCCTTGCGGAGGGCCTCGTAGAGGATGAACTCGCGCTCGCTGGAGGGCTCGGCCAGCATCTCCAGGAGCTTCGGCAGCGATGTGGCGTTGAAGTCGCGGGCAAAGCCGAGGCCGTACCGGCCGATCTCCAGGGAGCGGATCGCCTTCTGCAGCGCCTCCTTGTAGTTCTTGCCGATGCTCATCACCTCGCCCACGGCCCGCATCTGGGTGCCGAGCTTGTCCTCGACCCCCTTGAACTTCTCGAAGGCCCAGCGGGCAAACTTCACCACCACGTAGTCGCCGGAGGGGGTGTACTTCTCCAGGGAGCCGTCCCGCCAGTAGGGGATTTCGTCCAGGGTAAGGCCGGCGGCCAGGAGCGACGACACCATGGCGATGGGGAAGCCGGTGGCCTTGGAGGCCAGGGCCGAGGAGCGGGAGGTGCGGGGGTTGATCTCGATGACCACCACACGACCGGTTTTCGGGTCGTGGGCGAACTGGACGTTGGTGCCGCCGATCACCTCGATGGCGTCGACGATGCGGTAGGAGTAGTCCTGGAGCCGTGCCTGAAGCTCCGGGGCGATGGTGAGCATGGGGGCCGTGCAGTAGGAGTCGCCGGTGTGGACCCCCATGGCGTCCACGTTCTCGATGAAGCAGACGGTGATCTTCTGGCTCCTGGCGTCCCGCACCACCTCCAGTTCCAGCTCCTCCCATCCCAGCACCGACTCCTCCACCAGAATCTGCTTGACCGGGCTGGCCGAGAGCCCCCGGGTGGCAATGGTCCGGAACTCCTCCAGGTTGTAGGCGAAGCCGCCGCCGGTCCCCCCCATGGTGTAGGCGGGCCGGATCACCACCGGCAGCCCGATCCGTCCCGCCGCCTCCAGGGCCTCCTCCAGGGAGGTGGCGATCTCGCTGCGGGCGGTCTCGATCCCCAGCCGTGCCATGGTCTCCTTGAAGGTCTCCCGGTCCTCGCCCCGCTTGATGGCATCCAGGTTGACGCCGATGACCCGCACCCCGTACTCGTCCAGCACCCCGGCCTTGGCCAGGGCCGAGGAGAGGTTGAGGCCGGTCTGGCCCCCCAGGTTGGGGAGGAGGGCGTCGGGGCGCTCCTTGCGGATGATCTCGGTGAGGGTCTCCACGTTAAGGGGTTCGATATAGGTGGCATCGGCCATGGCGGGATCGGTCATGATGGTGGCTGGGTTGGAGTTCACCAGCACGATTTGGTAGCCGAGCTTGCGCAGGGCCTTGCAGGCCTGGGTGCCGGAGTAGTCGAACTCGCAGGCCTGACCGATGATGATGGGGCCGGAACCGATGATGAGGACCTTCTTGACGTCGTCGCGCCTGGGCATCGTTGCCTCCTTGCTGAAAAGATGTGCATGTGCTGGGATTAATCTGGGCAACTATCGCAAAAAAATCGGTCAGCTGCAAGGAGGGATTCCGGATGTGCCTGTGAAGTGTGCACTGCGCGGGGACGGCAAGGATGATGGTGTGAGCGCGGTTCCGTGAGCTTACCAGATCAGTCGCACCGTGAGTCCGCTCGGTGATACCGCCACCAGCTTCACCTGCTTTCCGTCGATGGTGATCTCATCGCCCGGTTTCAGCTGCTCGCCGTCGTCGGCCGTGCCGTTGCCATTGGCGTCGATGGCAAGGGGATCGTTGGAATAGTCGCCGTCGGCGTTGCCGTCAAAGGCCACCAGGGGGTGGCTGCGCCCGTCGATGGTGAGCTCGCCTTGCCAGTGGCAGACCGGGTAGAACCGGACCCCTCCCATGGGGCTCCCGAAAAGCCAGAGCCGGTAGGGGGCGACCACCTTTTCGGCATCGTAGCGGATCTGGATGGAGACGTTGTTGGGGAGCAGCCCCTCCTTCTCGGCGATGAAAGGGCCCCGGTCGTCGGTCAGGTTGCCGTTGCGGTTCTCGTCGAAATAGAACCGGGGCGGGGTGCTCTCCTCGGTTATCACCAGGTGGCTCCGGCCGGCTATGGCGAACTCGTCGTAGTAGCGCTTGTGGCCCGAGTCGGGGGGCAGGGTCTTGAACCCCTGGTTGCCCCCCGGCGTCTCGAACAGGTGGAGGGCAAACCCCTGGGAGACCGAGAGCCCCAGAGGAAATCCCTCGGGAACGTAGCGCAGCTCGATGGGGGTGCCGCCCGCAGCCGAAACCATGGCTACGGAATTCTTGGCTGGTGCCTGCTGTGAGTTTCCTGTTTCCTTACGGCAGCCCGTGGCTGCGAGAAGCATCCCGCACAGGGCCAAGGCGATGACGGTGCGCTTGCGCATGGTTTGTTCCTTACGATTTTCCGAGATTTTCGGGTATCTCCAGGTCGAAGGTCTTCCTTCCCGGCGTTGTCTCCTTGATCTCCCAGTCCCCCAGCACCCGTTTGTCGCTGCCGTTCCAGTAGGAAATCTTCAGGTGGAGCCGCGGCTCCATGGTTGCCGCCGGATCTTTGACCGGCTCGTAATTCACCGTGATGCTGTTGCGGCCGAAGACGAGTTCCTCGCCGTTCTCGTTGTAGTTGTACTGCATGTTGGGCTCGGTCCCCAGTTCCTTGACGGTGGAGCCGTTGGCCTCCACCTTTCCCCCGTAGTTGACGGAGTAGATGAATACGTGGATGTGCTCAGGGTGCCGGGCCTGGTTCTGCTCCGCCGGTTGGGACGATGACGGGAAGGAGGGAGACGATCCGCTCTCGACGGGGGAGACGGAGATGCTTCCCGAGGGTTCTCCCTGTGTGGGGACCGGGATGACGCGGAAGTCTCCGTCGCCGCTGCCGGAACCCGCTGTTGCCGGAAGGGTGATGGCAGGCACCCCGCCGCCCATGAGGGGGGAGAGGTTCTTGTAGAGGGCTGCCCCGAAGGTGGCCAGCAGGATCGCCGGCACGGCCACATACCCCAGCACCGCAAGGCCGACCCACCGGGCGCTGTCGCCGAAGCCGCAGGGGTAAATCACCTCGCCGGCTGCCTCCTTCAGGTCCTTGAAGAGAAGGGCCTGGTAGACCATGGTATAGGGGATCGCCACGAGGGTGAGAAGCAGTCCCACCACCGGGATGGCCCCGACGACTGCCAGGCAGGCCCAGATGACCACGAGGCGGAGGAAGACGTCGAACCAGCGGCCGGCGGTGTAGGCCTTGCTCTTGAGCAGGGCCGACATGCCGCGGGTGTCGTCGTCGAAGATGACGAAGTTCGCGAAGAAGAACCAGACCGAAAAGATGATGCCCGGAATGACGAAGAGGAGGTAGCCTCCGGTGATGATGAAGCCGACCAGGAAGCTCACCAGGGCGAAGGGGAGGAGTTTCTCCCGGGCCACAGCAAAGGCGGCGCGGGTGTCGAGGGTTTCGTCGAGGGACGCGGCAACGCAGGCCCCCCATCCCCACGAAAAGCCGAGGACGCCGGCAGCGAGGCCGATGACGGAGCTGAGGGTGACCACCGCCCCCTTGGCGGACGGCAGTGCCGCGGCGAGGGCGAAGCCGAGCGCCCCCGCGGCGACCGGCGCGGCGGCCGCCGCCAGCAGGAAAAGGAGATAGATGATGAACAGGGTGGCGAAGCGGCTCTGGAACACCGTCCAGGCATCACGCAACAGTTCGCCGATCCCTCTAAGTTCCGCCCTTTGTCCCCGGCTGTGCTGGGCGGGGCGCGACGGGTTCGGACGCGAGGCATTGGGGCGGGACGGGGTAGATGATGATGGCGCGGGAGGCGGTTGCCGCAGGGGAGGCGGTGCTGCTCCCCCGGCAGGCGGTTGCGGGGATGAGGACGCTGGAGCAGCGGCAAGTTTAGCCGGGTCCAGAAGGAATTTCCCCTTGCAGCGGGGACAGGTGGCCGTCACCGGCTGCTTCGGGGCCTGATCCCGGCGGATGTCCTTGGCGAGTTGACAGTGGGGGCAGATGACGCGAAGCTGGTCCATGGCGGTACCTTGGCCTTTCCCTGGTGTTTGGGAGCGGCCCGGTATCGCCAGCCCCTCCTTCTCCCTATCGGCACAATGGGGGGAGGGCTTTAGCGCAATAATGACAATGGGGCACGGAGAAGCGGCGAATAAAAAAGGACACCTCCCCTGCCAGGGGACGTGTCCTTTTCGCATCAGTTGCTGTGGTGCCCCGCTGTTCTCTACCAGTTCTCGCCCAGAAGCTCGAAGTGGGCCTTGGGGTGGGCGCAGGCGGCACACTGGTCGGGCGCTCCGGCGGCGGTGTGGAGGTAGCCGCAGTTGCGGCAGCGCCAGACCACCTCGGTGTCGCGGGTGAAGACCCGGTTGGCCTCGATGTTGGCCAGGAGATCCCGATAGCGCTTCTCGTGCTGCTTCTCAGCCACGGAGATGGCGGTCCAGACCGCCGCGATGGCGGGGAACCCCTCCTCCTTGGCGATGGCGGCGAAACCGGGGTAGAGGTCGGTGTGCTCCTCGTGCTCGCCCCTGGCGGCGGCCAGGAGGTTTTCGGCGGTGGTGCCGATCCTGCCGGCGGGGAAGCAGGCGGTGATCTCCGTGTCGCCCCCCTCCAGGAACTTGAAGAAGCGCTTGGCGTGCTCCTTCTCCTGGTTGGCGGTCTCCTCGAAGATGTCGGCGATCTGCACGTACCCCTCTTTTTTCGCCGCAGCGGCGAAGTAGGTGTACCGGTTGCGGGCCTGGCTCTCGCCGGCAAAGGACTTCAGGAGGTTCTGCTCGGTTTTGGTTCCCTTGATGCTGCTCATCTAACAATCTCCTTCGTGGTGTTTTTTTGATTAGTCGATCAGGGTGAAGCGGTCCTTCGGCACCTGGCAGACGGGGCACTTGTCGGGCGCCTCGTCATAGACGGTGTTGCCGCAGATTTCGCAGACGTACACCTTCCGTGCCGCCAGGTCGCCGCCGCTCATGACCGCGGCGAAGGCCTTCTGGTACAGGTCGTGGTGGATTTCCTCCACGGCCAGGGCGTTGCGGAAGGAGATTTCCGCCATGCGGTCCCCTTCCTGCTTTGCCTCTTCCAGGTAGGGGGGGTACATGGTCTGAAACTCGAAGCCTTCCCCCTCAATGGCCTCCTGAAGGTTCTCGGCGGTTTTCTTGATACCCCCCATGGCGCGAAGGTGGGCATGGGCATGGACGGTCTCGGCGTGGGCCGCGGCCCGGAAGAGCCTGGCCACCTGGGGGAAGCCGTCCACCTCGGCCTGCTTGGCAAAGGCGAGATATTTCCGGTTGGCCTGGCTTTCGCCGGCAAAGGCTTCGGCGAGATTTTCCTTTGTGGACATCTGATTTCTCCTTGTGGGCAATGAAATGGGGCGTTTCCCGCGCTCTTTCTTATTAGCAGTATTACTTCTCCCTGTCAAAGCGGTCCAGGTTCATGACCTTGTTCCAGGCTGTTACGAAGTCACGCACGAACTTCTCCCGGGCATCGTCCTGGGCATATACCTCGGCCAGGGCGCGCAGCTGCGAGTTGGAGCCGAATACCAGATCGACCCGGGTAGCGGTCCACCGGAGCGCCCCCGTCGTGCGGTCGCGCCCTTCGAACGTGTCCCCGGCAGCGGACGCGGGCTTCCAGGCGGTGGCCATGTCGAGCAGGTTTAGGAAGAAGTCGTTGGTCAGCGCCCCCGGCCGTTTCGTGAACACGCCATGCTGCGACTGGTCAGCGTTGGCGCCCAGCACGCGCAGGCCGCCGACGAGCACCGTCATCTCGGGCGCGCTCAGGGTCAGCAGGTGCGCCTTGTCCACCAGCATTTCCTCGGCCGACACGGTGAATGCCTTCTTCCGGTAATTGCGGAAACCGTCGGCCTCGGGCTCCATCACGGCGAACGATTTCACATCGGTCTGGTCCTGGGAGGCGTCGGTGCGACCCGGGGTGAAGGGGACCTCCACCCCGTGGCCGGCTGCCTTGGCCGCCGCTTCAACCGCTGCGCAGCCGGCCAGCACGATGAGGTCCGCCATGGAGACCTTCTTCCCCCCCGCCTGGGTGCCGTTGAACTCCCGCTGGATGGTTTCGAGCACGCCCAGCACCCTGGCCAGCTGCGCCGGCTGGTTGACCTCCCACTCCTTCTGCGGCGCCAGGCGAATGCGGGCGCCGTTGGCACCGCCGCGCTTGTCCGAACCACGGAAGGTGGAGGCCGCGGCCCAAGCGGTGGCAACCAGCTCCGCCACCGACAGCCCCGAGGCCAGAACCTTCGCTTTGAGGTCGGCGACGTCCCTGGCGTCGATCAGGGGGTGATCGACGGCGGGGAGCGGGTCTTGCCAGATCAGGTCTTCGGCCGGGACTTCAGGCCCCAGGTAGCGGGCCTTGGGACCCATGTCGCGGTGGGTCAGCTTGAACCAGGCGCGGGCGAAGGCGTCGGCAAAGGCCTGCGGGTCCTGGTGGAAGCGGCGCGCGATGGGCTCATAGATGGGGTCGAAGCGCAGCGACAGGTCGGCCGTGGTCATCATGGGGCGGTGCTTCAGCGATGGGTCATGGGCATCCGGAATCATGTGCTCCGGCTTCACGTCCTTGGCATGCCATTGTTGGGCGCCGGCTGGGCTCTTGGAAAGCTCCCACTCGTAGCCGAACAGCGTGTTGAAGTAGCCCATGTCCCATGTGGTGGGATTGAGTTTCCAGGCCCCTTCGATGCCGCTGGTGGTGGTGTGCACCCCCTTGCCGGTGCCGAAGCTGTTCTTCCAGCCCAGGCCCATTTCTTCCAGAGGGGCGGCCTCGGGCTCCGGCCCCACCAGCGACGGGTCGCCGGCGCCGTGGCACTTGCCGAAGGTGTGGCCCCCGGCGACGAGCGCGACGGTCTCTTCGTCGTTCATCCCCATGCGGCCGAAGGTCTCACGCACATCAAGGCCCGAAGCCACGGGGTCGGGGTTGCCGTTGGGGCCTTCGGGGTTCACGTAGATTAGGCCCATCTGCACGGCAGCCAGCGGGTTCTCCAGCTCGCGGTCGCCGGTGTAGCGCTTGTCGCCCAGCCATTCGGCTTCGGCTCCCCAGTAGATGTCCTCCTCGGGCTGCCAAATGTCCACGCGGCCACCACCGAAACCGAAGGTCTTGAAGCCCATGGACTCCAGCGCCACGTTGCCGGCCAGAATCATCAGGTCGGCCCAGGAGATTTGGTTGCCGTATTTCTGCTTGATGGGCCAGAGCAGGCGGCGCGCCTTGTCCAGGTTGCCGTTGTCAGGCCAGCTGTTGACCGGCGCGAACCGCTGGTTGCCGGTGCCCCCACCGCCGCGTCCGTCACCGGTGCGGTAGGTGCCGGCGCTGTGCCAGGCCATGCGGATGAAGAAGCCGCCGTAATGGCCCCAGTCGGCGGGCCACCACTCCTGCGAGCTGGTCATCAGGGCGTAGAGGTCCCTCTTCAGCGCCGCCAGGTCGAGCTTCTTGAACTCCTCGGCGTACTTGAAGCCGGGGTCCATCGGGTTCGACGCCGGCGCGTGCTGGTGCAGGATCCCGAGGTTCAGCTGTTTGGGCCACCAGTCCCGGTTCGTCGTGCCTCGACCCGCGACCGGGTGGCCGGAAGCCCCGGTGAACGGGCACGTGCCGGTTTCGCTCATTTCATCCTCCTCGGATTCCTGGCTGCCTTCGAACCCTCGAGGCTTCGGGGCCGCCCTGACAGGTCCCACAGAGTCCCCGCACCTCGACGTGCGCGTCCAGGACGCTCCCGAGCCTCTTCACTGCGTCGGGGACCCGGAGGCCGTCGAGCTCCGGGCTCTCGAAGTCGCGAACGAGCCGGCAGCGCACGCAGAAGTAGTGATGGTGACGGTCGAGGTTGGCGTCGAAACGCACGCCGGAGGCCCTCGGTCCGAGCGTCGAAACGAGCCCGAGGTCGTGGAGCGCCCACAGCGTCCGGTAGACCGTGTCGAGCGATACCGTCGGCATCCGCTGCTGGACCGCGCGGAACACCGTCTCCGCGTCGGGGTGCTCCTCCGACGCCGCCAGCTCCCGGAAGATCTCGAGCCGCTGGTGCGTGAGCTTGAGGCCCGCTTCCTTCGCGACGGCGCGGAGGCGCTCGAGCCTCCGCCCGGCGGGGTCGCCCTGCTCGTTACGTTTCATTCCTATTTGCGGATCATCCGCAGATAGGAATCTATTCCTTCTCTACGGCGGGGTCAAGCAAGCGGGCGACGCGGCCCTCGGACGATTCGCCGGGCGGGTGCAGTATCCGGCGGATGGATCACCCGCCCGCGACGTCGGCAAGGCCCGGCGGCTCGTCCGACGTCTTCCTCTTCTTCCTCTCCTCGTTCATCTGGGGGACGACCTGGCTCGCCATCAAGTTCCAGCTCGGGGTCGTGGCCCCCGAGGTCTCCGTGGCGTGGCGGTTCGGCCTGGCCTCGCTCGTCCTCGTCGCGTGGTGCCTGCTGCGCGGCGTCTCGCTCCGGTTCACGGCGCGCGACCACGCGCGCCTCGCGCTCCTCGGG
>NZ_JAUQXO010000089.1:0-94041 GCF_030834625.1 Geobacter sp. | reverse complement strand
GCGCCGCCCAGGCAGCCCTGGCGCTGGCCCGAGGCCACGATTCCCGGGCAGCCCTGGCCTGCTTCGAAGCCAACCCCGCCCTGCACGCATAGAAACGTTTGTTCGACAGGACTCCCCTCCCCGGGAAGGAATTTCAAGACTTCCGACTGCTGCGCGAGAAGACCGCCTGGGAGAACGTGGCCTATGCGCTGGAGGTGACCGGGGCCCGGCGTCGCGAGATCCCCCGCAAGGTGGCACAGGTGCTCGAGCTGGTGGGCCTCTTGAGCAAGCGCAAACGAATGCCCGGCCAGCTCTCGGGAGGCGAGCAGCAGCGGGTGGCCATCGCCCGGGCCCTGGCCAACGATCCGGACATCCTCCTCATGGACGAGCCCACCGGCAACCTGGACTCGGAGGCCGAGGCCGAGGTGCTGGCGGCCATCCGCGCCCTCCACGGGGAGGGGAAGACAGTAGTCCTCGTGACCCACAATGCCGAGATTGCCCGCCAGGCGGAGCTGGTCATCGAGATCCGGGACGGGCGGGTGAGCCGCGTGACCCGCGCAGGGGGGGCTGAGCGGATCGCCGCCTGACTTCCCGCAGATAACAGAGCACCCCCTCAAAAAAACCTTGACGGGGTGTTTTATTATCTGTTAAATGAAAAGAGATTTCAAAATCGTTATCAAGGAGGCGTCATGAAAAAAGTCGCGTTGGCAGCACTCATCACTCTGGGGATAGCATCGGTTTCCTTCGCCGAGGACGTAACCTACACCAAGCAGATCAAGCCGGTCTTCGACAAGCACTGTGCCGGGTGCCACGGCCCCAGCGCCGCCCCCGAGTACCATGCCTTCAAGGCCGAGAAAGAGAAGTGGCTCGCCAAGGGGCAGGGGATGCGGATGGATACCTACAGCCACCTGATTTTCTACACCGCCTGGCCCGACACCGGCGCCCTCATGCGCCGCCTCGACGACGGGAAGAACGCCAAAGAGGGGAAGCCGGGGAACATGTACAAGCACCTGGGGGCCACCGAGGAGGAGCGCCAGAAGAACCTCGCCCTCTTCAAGGCATGGGTCGGCACCTGGAACCTCAAAAAGTGGCCCGAGGTCACCAAGGAAGAGCTGGACGGCGTTAAGGTGAAGTACTGAGCAGGGAAAAGGGGAGGGAGCGGCTGATGGCACAGGCAAATCCGGTTCGGCAGCAAGGGGGGAGTTGCCCTGCATGGCAGGATGTGGCGGGGCGTTTCGACGACCCCCGGGAGTGCCTGGCTTCGTTCCTGGCCCTGGAGACGGCGGAGGTCCTCGCCGGCGAGAAGACGGCGAATCTCCTCGGCATCGCCAACCGTCGCCGCCCCTGCGGCCGCAATCTCTACATCCTCTGGAAGGAGTGGTGCGCGGAGGTCCTGGCCGAGAGCGGTCTGGCGGTGCGGGAGCTGGCCGACCGGGGGGATTCGATCCTCCTCCTCATCTACCGTTCCGAGGCCCTTGGGGAGCTCGTGCGGCGCCCCAGCGCCTCCGCCATCCTGGGTCGGGCCGGGTACCGGGACGTGTCGGACCTGGACCGGGTGCTGGGCGAGCTTGCGGCCCGCACCACCGGTGAGGCGTTCCCCCACGAGATCGGGGTCTTTCTCGGCTATCCCCTCAAGGACGTGGCCGCCTTCATGGGGCTGGTACGGATTCCCTTTGCCTGCCAGGGGCCGTGGAAGATCTTTGGTGATCCCCGGGAGAGCCTCCGTCTTGCCGAAATCTTCCGCTGCTGCAGGGCCTGGATGGCGGAGCGCCTGGTCGGCTGCGCGTCGGCCCTGGAGTGCTTGGCCGCGGGGCGCACGCTTTTTTTGGCTCCATTCAGTGAAAGTGAATATCAAAATTAGAAGGGTTCTGTCATGAGCATTGCACTGATCGGCGGCATGGACCGTCTCGAACGACACTACCGGCAGGAGGCGGCCCGTTCCGGATTCGAGTTGCGGGTCTTCTCCCAGTCGGAGAACAACATCGCCGCCAAGCTGAAGCGCTTCGACGCCCTGGTCATCTTCACCAACAAGGTGTCCCACCGGGTGCGCAACGAGGCCATGGCCGCAGCGAAGCTGAACGGCATTCCGGTGTTCCAGTACCACTCCTGCGGCGTCTGCACCCTCCGTGACTGTCTGAACTGTCTCGCCTGCCCGGGTCAGGGCGCGGCGAGGCAGTAATTACAGGAATCGGAGGGAGGATGCAGAAGATGAGGAACATAGCAGGAGCCGCACTGGCGGTGCTGACAGTGGCGGGAACGGCCCTGGCTGCCCCGGAAGGCGATACGGCCGGTGTGCCGGCGGTTGCGGAGCAGGGCGGGGCGAGCGGGACGGCAGGTGGCGAGGTCGAGGATCCCCTCCAGTTCGGCCCCTTGAAGGTGGGGCTAGACGCCTTGGTGCGCGGAGAATCCACCAGAAATTTCAACTTCTCCGACTATACCTTCACGCCGGGCAACGGGGATGACCAACTCCTCGTCCGGGTCCGCCCCTCGCTGACCTATGCCCCCACCGAGTACTTGGCGGCCCGGGTGGAGGGGCAGTGGTACGCCACCTACAACGACGAGGACTTTAACACGATCCGCCTCTACCAGGGGTACCTGGAGGGGAGCCTCCCCACGAAGAAGGCGAGCATCCGGGCCGGCCGCCAGGAGCTGATCTACGGGAGCACCTTCATGCTTGGGGCCGACAGCTTCTTCGACGGCCTGAGCTACGACGCGGTAAAGCTGGGAGTGAAGCCCCTGGAGCCCCTTGCGGTTGACTTCTTCGCCGGCAAGTACACGAAGGACAACTCCGGCGGAATGACGGGCGAGCTCTATGGCGTCTACGGCACCTACGCCGCGGGGGATGACCTTTCCATGGACATCTATAGCCTCCTCGACACCGGCGGGGAAGGGCTCACCCACGACGGGAAGGATGAGCGGACCTGGTCGGTGGGGGCGCGCCTTGCGGGGAAGGTTGGGAAGCTGGTGGCCTTCGAGGTGGAGCCGGTCTTCCAGTTCGGCCGGCACATCGAAGACTCGTCCCACCACGACATCCGCGCCTACGGGGGGCACGTGGACCTGACCATCGACCCGGCCATCGGCCGCTATTCGGGGGTCGGATTCATCAGCTACGCCTTCGGTTCCGGCGACAGGGACGGGGCGAAGGGGACATTCAGCGAATTCCACAACCCCAACAACGACACCCCCCTTATCGGCGACATGAGCGTCATCGGCGACCTCTCCGGCGTGACCGCCATGGATTCCGGCGGCAACGAGGTGCACGCCAGCGGCCTCCATGCCATCACCCTGGGGGGCGGGGTGGATGTAACCAAAAAGGTCAACGTTTCCCTGGACGGCCACTATTTCCGGGCGGTCAAGGCCCCGGCCGGCATTAGCAAGGATATCGGCTTCGAAACCAACCTCATCCTCACGTACAAATTCACCGATCAGGTAAGCCTCATTGCCAGCGCCAACCGGTTCTTCACCGGGAGCTTTTTCAAGGACACCACCGGGAGCGGCAAGGATATCAACTATTGTTACCTGCAGCTGCAGGCGACGTTCTGAAGTGCATGAAGGTAGGGGCACTCTGAGATCAGCGGGTTACCAGGGAGGGCGAAGCAAAGAAGCTTGCTTCGCCCCTACCATCGGCTGGCAGGACAATCCCTGAATTTACGATGAAAATGAAAGGAGTTCCCATGATACCCCTCGGACTGCTGAGCCCCGGCGAGCTGGGTGAAATCGTTGAAGTGAGATCCCGCCAGGGGGGCTGTTCCGGTCCGTGCCATGACGGGCGGGGAAAGGGTGATGTCCGGGTGGAGGATATGGGGCTTCGCGTCGGCAACCGGGTAGAGATGCTGAACAACGGCGGCGGTCCGGTGCTGGTGAAGGTGGATGAGTCGCGGATCGCCGTGGACCGCGGCATGGCAATGAAAATAATGGTAAGGAGTCTCCAGTAATGAATCTGGCACAGCTTAAACCGGGCGAAAAGGGAACGATCACCGCCATCGGGGCCATTGGCCCCCTGAATCGGCGGCTCATGGATATGGGGGTTCTGGTGGGGGAAGAGGTGAAGGTGGTCAAGGTGGCCCCCCTGGGGGATCCCCTGGAGGTCTCCATCAAGAGTTACAATCTGTCGCTCCGCAAGAAGGAAGCGGAGGGGATCGCAGTGGAGGTGGCGCGATGAGCGTGCAGGCGAAAACCAGGAATGCTGCGGCGATGGAGGGCGGGGAGGACCGGCAGGGTGCCCTGCGCCCGGTGGAAAAGCGGGTGGTTACGGTGGCCGTGGCCGGCAACCCCAACGCGGGGAAGTCGACCCTCATCAACGCCATTGCCGGCACCCGTCTCCAGGTGGGGAACTGGGCCGGGGTCACCGTGGAGAAGAAGGAGGCCACCTTCGAGTTCCAGGGGCGGAAGATCCGTCTGGTGGACCTCCCCGGCACCTACTCCCTCTCCCCCTACACCCAGGAGGAGATCATCGCCCGGGACTACCTGGTCCACGAGCGCCCCGACCTGATCATCAACGTGGTGGACGCCACCAACCTGGAGCGAAACCTCTACCTGACCATCCAGCTCCTGGAGCTGGGGATTCCGGTGGTGATGGCCCTCAACATCTACGACGAGGCCGAGGCCAAGGGATACCGGATCGACGTGAAGGGGATCGAGCAGATGCTCGGCGTCACCGTGGTCCCTACCTCGGCCACGAAAAAGAGCGGCCTCGACGAGCTCCTGACGGGCGTCCTCGCCACGGCGGACGAGCCCACGGGCCACCGGCCGGGGCGGCTCAGCTACGGCGAAGACATCGAGACCGCGGCCGAGTTCGTGGAGAGCGTCATCGGCACAAGCCATCCCCAGCTTCTGGAAAAGTACCCGTCGCGCTGGCTGGTGCTGAAGCTCATGGAGGGGGATGGCCATGTGGCGAAGGAGGTGAACCTTGGCCCCGACGCCCTGTTCGACGAGGCGCTCCACCATTTGAGAAGAGCCCACGGCGAGGACATCGAGGCCCTCATGGCCGATGCCCGCTACGGTCTCGCCTCGGGCCTCACGCGCGAGGTGCTGAAAAAGCCCGAACTGCGCACGATGGAACTGACCGAGAAAATCGACCGTATCGTCCTGAACCGCTTCCTGGGAATTCCGATTTTTCTCGCCGCCATGTGGCTCGTGTTCAAGCTCACCTTCGACCTCTCCGCACCCTTTGCCGACTGGATTGACGGCATGGCCAACGGCCCCTTCAAGCGGTGGGCCGAGGCGATCCTCGGGGGGATCGGCGCGCCGGCCTGGACCGTCTCCCTGGTGAACGACGGCATCATCGCCGGTGTCGGCTTCGTGCTGGTGTTCGTGCCGGTCATCTTCGCCATGATGTTCTTCATCACCTTCCTGGAGGGGAGCGGCTACATGGCGCGGGCCGCCTTCGTCATGGACCGGGCCATGCACGCCATCGGTCTCCACGGCAAGTCGTTCATCCCGATGCTCTTGGGCTTCGGCTGCAACGTGCCGGGCATCTACGCCACCCGCACCCTGGAGAACCCCAGGGACAAGGCCCTGACGGCCCTGCTCCTGCCGCTCATGTCGTGCGGGGCCAGGCTCCCGGTCTATGTCCTCTTCGCCGGCACCTTCTTCGCAGCCAGCTCCGGCACGGTCATCTGGTCCCTCTACGTCATGGGGATCGTCCTGGCCATGGTCATGGGGCTCATCTTCAAGAAAACTCTATTCCGGGGCGAGGCCCCCATGTTCATCATGGAGCTTCCCCCCTACCGGATGCCCTCCTTCAGGAGCCTCTGCCTCCACACCTGGGAGAAGGGGAAGCACTTCCTGATCAAGGCCGGCACCTACATCCTGGCGGTCTCCATCTTTGTCTGGTTCCTCCTGAACCTCCCCTGGGGGGTGGAGAGCAAGAAGGACTCCTACCTGGGGCAGGCGGGCCAGGTGATGGCGCCGGCCCTGGCGCCACTGGGCTTCGGCACCTGGGAGGCGGCCTCGTCCCTCATCACCGGCGTCATTGCCAAGGAGATCGTCGTGGGGACCATGGGGGAGATCTACGCTCCAGGGAAGAAGGAAGAGGAGAAGGCCGAGGCGACCCCGACCCTGGGAGAAGACCTGAAGGAGATCGTCGTCTCCTTCGGCGCGGCGGCCAAGACCGCCGCCACTACCACCCTCGGCATAGGGGGCGAGGCCGAGGAGGAGGAAGACCAGTCGTCCCTCAAGGCGGCGGTGGGCCAAGCCTTCACCCCTCTCACGGCTTACGCCTTCATGTGCTTCGTCCTCCTCTATATGCCGTGCGTGGTGGTGGCCATCGCCATGCGCCAGGAGTTCGGCTCCTGGAAATGGTTCGGGGTCGCCTTCCTCTACCAGACGGCCCTGGCGTGGGGTGTGGCATTCATCGTCTACCAGGGGGGCACGCTCCTCGGACTGGGAGGGTAAATCATGGGAACCGCCGACATGATCATCGCGGCCGCCATCCTCGGGGTGGCGGCCTGGCTCCTCTACCGCTCGGTCTGGAAGAAGAAGGGACATTGCCACGGGTGCGAGGGGGGATGCTGCGATAAGAGGTAGGGAAATGCCGGCAGAATGAGGGGGCGAGCGAGAAATGGCAGAAGGTCGGACCGCCTCCGCGATTTGATCCTACAACGCGCCCGTCGATCCTCCCGTGGTTATACTCATTTATCGGCAATAGTGAGTATAACCAGCAAGCAGTATTTGCCTTGCCTTTAACTCTTCAGGGCCGGGGGACAGGTCTTGAAATGTAATGATTTCCAAGATTCCCCCTTGACTCGCCAATGGTTTATATGTACGGTTTTGTATGTACAAATGAGGTCATGGAATGCGCTTTATCTGGGATGATGTGAAAAACCGGACCAATAGGGTGAAGCACTGCGTCAGTTTCGAGATTGCCAGTCTTGTCTTTGCCGACCCGCTTCACATCAGCGTCCTTGATCGTATCGAGAACGGCGAGGAACGCTGGCAGACGCTGGGAATGGCCGGCGGCGTAGTGGTGCTTCTGGTGGCCCACACGTTCATGGAGGAGGGGGGGAAGAGGTTGTCCGAATCATCTCGGCCCGCAAGGCAACCCGGAAAGAGAGGCAACGATATGAAGAAGTCCACTGAAAAGCAGGCGAAAGAGTTGGCGGACCTTGCCGCGCTGCCCGATGACGAGATCGATACCTCCGACATACCGGAAATCAATGACTGGGAAAAGGCGGTGGTGGGACGCTTCTACCGTCCGATCAAGCAGGCGGTTACCATTCGTCTCGACGCGGATGTGCTCGACTGGCTCAAAAAGGGGGGGAAGGGGTACCAGACGAAGGTAAACAAGATCCTCCGGGCCGTCATGGAGCAACAGCGCAAGAAGACGGCGGCGTAGCGGCGTAGAATATCTCGCGGCGCCCTCCCGTAGTGCCAGAACTGGGGGTCATGCCAGAACTGGGGGTCAGGTCTTGCAGAACTGGGGGTCAGGTCTTGAAATGTCAGTTTTTGTCGCCATTGATCACCTTGCTGATTGTCGTGTAGTGAACGCCGAGGGCCTCTGATATCGCCTTCAGGAAGAGGCCGAGGGTCAAGTCTTGAAATATCACTTTTCTCTCCCCTGTGGGGCCTTCAGGGGACATCTTTTCAATTTTGGTTCTTCCGCAGAATTCGTGGGTAGATTATCCAGCCTCAGGGTCTGAAGCGCAACAACATTGAGGCGCTGAAAATAGAGCATCCCGTTCACACCTCTGGCATGATGGACGTCGACCAAGACAAACCCATCAAGCAAAGGAGAAACGGGATGCTGCTCAAGTTTATCCTGAATCGGAGAACTTCATGGGGTCAAGTCTTGAAATCTCACTTTTTACTCCCCGGTGGGGCCTTCTGACGGCGCTCAGCCCGGAGATGGCTGGTGATCGGAAAATGTGTAATTATATCGTTCTGTTGTGGAAATTTTAGAGCAGGTAAAGAATCTGTCAAGCGCACAGAGGAAAAATCTTGACAGGGCCCGCGGTCGCCGTTATTCCCTTGTTCTGTCACTACTTCCTGCTGGTTCGACCGGTTTCGACTCTGCAGGGAGGGATGGAATACGACTATAGCGGGTGAACGCCATGAACGACGACAGCACACGGTGGGATGAGCGGTACCGGGGCGAGGAATTCCTCCTGGGGACCGAGCCGTCCCGGTTCCTTTTCGAGCGGATCGAGGAGGTGAAACGCCTCTGCCCCGGCCGTCGCGCCCTGGACATCGCCTGCGGGGAGGGGCGGAACAGCATCTTCCTGGCCCGCCACGGCTTCAGCGTCACCGGCCTCGACATCTCCCCCGTGGGGCTCGCCAAGGCCCGCGACTGGGCCCGGAGGGAGGGGCTTGACTGCGACTTCCGCCCCGTGAACCTGGAAACCTACCGTATCGCTGAGACCTTCGACCTCATCATCAACTTCAACTTTCTCCTCCGGGACCTGATTCCCCAGGAGGTGGCGGCCCTCACGCCGGGGGGCATCATACTCTTCGACACCATCCTCGAATCCCCCACCGCACCGGTCCCCCACCGCAAGGACTTCCTCCTTCAGCCCGGGGAACTGGCGCGGCTCTTCGCGCCGTACCCCGGCACCATCCTCTTTTGCGGGGAGTACCCCGACAGCGCGACCCCCACTGCCAAGCTCATCTACCACCATAGCAAGTAACTCCCTGAAAGCATGAAGACAGGCCGCGTCAGCGGCTTTTTTCTTTGACACGGCGCCGGTTTATGGCACATTTAATGATGACTCGCCCCGTCCAGCAGAGGAAAGGGGGCTGGAGGGGGAGCATGAAAACCTGGCACAAAATCCTTGTTGGTTGCTGCATTTTTCTCCTGATTCTGGCGGTGTTCACTGCCTTCGTCCTGCCGGGCATCGTGAAGAGCCGCGCTATCCGGGCGGTGGAGGAGGCCACGGGGCGCAAGCTCGCCATCGGCGATGTGAGCATCAATCCTCTCACCTGGAATGCCGAGGTGCGCGGCGTGCGCCTCACGGAGCGGGACGGGACCACCACCTTCGCCTCTTTCTCCAGCGCCCGGGTAGCGGTGAGCCCCTCCTCCATCTTCCGGGGGGCGCCGGTCGTCTCCGAGGCCCGGCTCCGCTCCCCCTATGTTCACATCGTGCGGACCGGGGCCAACGCCTACAATTTCTCGGACCTCCTGGAAAAGAAGGGGCAGGAGAAACCCGAACCCGCCAAGGAGCGGCCCCGGTTCGCCGTCTCCAATATAACCGTCACCAACGGCGCCATCGACTTCATCGACCAGGGACTTGCCGCCGAGAAGCGGCACCGGGTGAGGGGCCTGGAGTTGGGGGTCCCCTTCGTGAGCACCATTCCCCACTATGCTGACAGCTACATCGCCCCCCGGTTCCGGGCGGTGGTGAACGGCTCCCCCCTGGCCCTGGACGGCAAGCTCCGCCCCTTCACCTCGGCCGCCGAGTATTCCCTCGACATCAACCTGAAGGAGCTGGACGTCCCCTACTATCTGGCCTACGTGCCGGCAAAGCTCCCGGTCCGGGTGGAGCGGGGGACGGCCGCCACAAAGCTCGCCCTGACCTACCGGACAGAAGCCAGCAGGAACCCCGAACTCGTCCTGAGCGGAGAGGTTTCCCTGGCCGGCCTGAAGACTGCCGGGCCAGACGGGGCACCCCTGGCCGCCCTTGACCGGCTCGGGGTGGTGGTCGGCAGGAGCGACCTTCTCGCCCCCGCGATCTCCCTCACCTCCGTCACCCTTGATGGCCCCGTGTTCCACCTGTCGCGGGACAAGCAGGGGGTGTGGAATGTGGTCCACCTTGCCCAGGGGGAGAAAGCAGGTCCTCCTCCGGCGAAGCCCCACGCTGAACCCAGGGATAAGGCAAAAGGGAAGCCGGTCATCGACGTGGGAGAGGTGGTGCTGCGCAACGGCACGGTGACGGTCGAGGATGCCCTGCCGCCGGGGGGCTTCAGGACCGAGGCCCGGGAGATCGCCGGCACCGTCCGGGGCTTCTCCTCCCGACCGGGGAAGAGGGCCGAGTATACCCTCTCCTTTGCCACGGGGCGGAATGAAACGGCGCGCATCACAGGGGGCTTCTCCCCGGACCCGATGGCTCTCACTGCCACGGCCGACCTGAAGGGGATTGTGCTGGAATCCTTTTATCCCTACCTGACCGGTGTGCTCAACGGTCCGGTCAGGGGGCGGGCCGATGTGGGCGGCGAGATCGCCTATGGCGACGGAGCCGTCAGCGCCGACAAGGTGGCGATTCGCTTCACGGGGCTTGCCGCGGATTTCGGCCCCAAGGAGGGGGTGCTCTTCAGGCGCGCCGCCCTGGAGGGGGGGCATTACAGCCAGAAGGAGAACCTCCTCGAATTCGAAACGATAGCCATCACCGGGGCAGACCTCCGCCTTTCCCGGCGGGAGGACGGATCGTTCTCGCCGCTGGCGCTGCTGAAGACGGAGCAGCCAGGCCGGAAGGCGCCCCCCCGGCCCAAGGGGGATTCGGGGCCTCCGTTCCGGTACCGGACCAAGAAGTTTGCCGTGAACGGCCTTGACGCCACCTTCACCGACCGGAAGATCGTCGGTAACCCCGCCTTCGAACTGACGCGGGGGGACCTCACCGTCCAGAACCTCGCCTGGCCCGAGCGCGAGGCCATGCCCTACCGCATCAGCGCTCGGTACGGACGGGGAGGAGCCATCGCCTCGTCAGGGACCCTCCGGCCGGCTCCCTTTTCCCTCAAGGGGGAGACGACCCTGCGGCGGATTCCCCTCATGGATTTCGACGCCTACCTTCCCGAGGGGTTGAACGTCATCCTGGCGGACGGCTCCCTCGACACCCGCCTCAACTACGCCCTGGCAACGCGGGGGGAGGGGGTCGGCGGCACCTTCGGCGGCTCCCTCGGGGTACGCTCCTTTCACTGCCTTGATTCCGACGCCGACGATCTCCTCACCTGGGACAGCCTCCAGATTGACAAGGTGTCGGGCCGTCTGGAGCCCTTCTCCCTGAAGATCGGCGAGGTCTCCGTCGCCAAACTCTTCTCGAAGATCGTCATCGACCGGGACGGGCGCCTCAATCTGCAGAAACTCTATACCCCGGAGGCGGGAGACGCGAAAGCCGAGAGCCAGAATGCGGGGGAACAGTCTCCGGCGAACAAGCCGGCTCAAGCGGTTCAGCCGTCGGTCCCGCAAGCGGCTCCTCCGGCGAAGCCCCAGCGCCAGATCACCATCGACGCCGTGACCATCCAGGAGGGAACCCTCGCCTTTTCCGACCGGCACATGAGCCGGGAGTACGACACCACCCTCTTCAACCTGGGCGGACGGATCAGCGGCCTCTCCTCCGAGGAGAGCAAGTTCGCCGAGGTGGACCTGCGGGGGAACCTGGAGAACCTCTCGCCGCTCCAGATCACCGGCAAGCTGAACCCCCTGCGCGACGACCTCTATGCCGACATCACGGTGCGCTTCGCCGACATCGACCTGACACCGCTCACCCCCTATTCGGGCACCTACGTGGGATACGGCATCGACCGGGGGAAGGTCTCCTTCGACCTGAAATACACCATCGAGAACAAGCAGCTCAACTCCGAGAACAAGGTCTTCATCGACCAGCTCACCTTCGGCGACAGGATCGAGAGCGACAAGGCCACCACCCTTCCGGTGAGGCTGGCGGTGGCGCTCCTCAAGGACCGCAAGGGGGAGATCCATCTGGATATCCCGGTCACCGGCCGCACCGACGACCCCCAGTTCAAGGTCTGGCGGGTGGTCTGGCAGATCATAAAGAACCTCCTCGTCAAGGCGGCCACCTCCCCCTTCTCCCTCCTCCAGTCGGCCTTCGGCGGCTCGGAGGACTTCAGCGTCATCCCCTTCGCCGCCGGTTCCGCCCATCTGGCAGAGGCGGAGAAGGCGAAGCTGGCAAAGATTGCCCAGGCCCTTAACGATCGCCCCTCACTCAAGGTGGACCTCAAGGGGTACGTGGATCGGGAACGGGACCCCGAGGGGTATCGCCTTGAACTTTTGAACCGGAAGATGAAGGTCGAGAAATTCCTGGTGCTGGTGAAGGAGAAGCGGAACCAGCCGGGGGATTCGGCGGAAACCATGACCATTGCCCCCGATGAGGCATCTCGCTACCTCAAGGCGGTCTACAAGAAGGAAAAATTCCCCAAGCCCCGCAACATCCTGGGGCTTGAGAAGGATATTCCCGACGCTGAGATGCGAAAACTCATCCTCGCCAACACCCAGGTGGGGGAAGGGGAGCTGAAGGCGCTGGCCGCCGAGCGGGTGGGGGCGGTGAAGGCTCTTCTGGCAGGCCCGGGCAAGGTGGACCCGGCCCGCCTCTTCCTCATGGCTGACGATATCCACAAGACCCCCGCCGAGAAAGGGTGGGCTGCACGGGTGGAATTCGGGGCGGCGGTGCAGTGAGTGCATTGGGCTGAAGTGCTGATGTTCTTCTCTGTTGTATGAATTCCCTCTCAAGGTTTTCGGTAATCTGCCGAAACGAGATGTGAAGCTCTCGCACGCGCCCGTGGGGGCACGGGGTGATTTCATACTCAAGGAGGTGAAAGAGCAATGGCATTCAAGGTTACCATCAAGGCCCGGGTTGTTTTCATCGTAGCGTTTTTCTCGGTAATGCTCATCGCTTTCGGCATGCTGGGGTTGACGGGGATGAAGGCGGCCAACACAACCACCCATGATCTGTACGAAGAGAACATGCGGAGCGTCCAGATTCTCAGCAAGGTCATGGGGCTCATGCGCGACAACCGGATTCAGCTCCTCCTGACCCTTCAGCACGATCCCGCAAGTGAGTTCAGTTCCCTCCACGATCATCCGATCACCATGCACACCGACACCGTGGCCAAGAATATCGAGGAGATCACCGCCCTATGGGCCGAATATGAAAAGCTTCCCAAGACCGACGAGGACAAAAAGGTCGCCGCGGAGTTCAAGGCGGCAAGGGGGGCCTTTGTGAAGGAGGGGCTCATTCCCGTGCGCGAGGCGGTGCTTGCGGGGAAGTACAGGGATGGCGTGGAGCTGACCCTCAAGAAGGTGAACCCCCTCTTCAAGCCGGCCAACGAGGCCATGGAGAAGCTGGTCGGGCTTGAGTTTTCAGCGGCAAAAGCAGCTTTCGAGCAAGATGACAAGCGCTATGGATTTGACAGGATGCTCATGGTCGTGGGGCTCGTGCTCTCCGTGGGAATGGGGGTGTTGCTGACCCTGTTCATCGTGAAGTCCCTGCGCCGCAGTTCCGAGGAGTTGGCGTCAGTTGCCGTCGCCGTGTCGGCGGGCGATCTCACGAAGCGCGCCACCGGCCTCTCCAACGACGAGCTGGGGGCTATCGGGGGCTCGTTCAACGATACCGCCGACTCCTTTGCCCGGGTCATCGCCAGCATCCGGGGCAATGCCGAACAGGTGGCCACCGCCGCCAACCAGGTCCACAGCACCGCCGAGCAGATGGCCACCGGTGTGGAGGAGGTGGCGGCCCAGACCGGAACCGTTGCCACCGCCGGCGAGGAGATGGCGGCAACCGCCTTCGAGATCGCCCAGAACTGCCAGATGGCGGCCGAGGCGGCCCGTCGGGCAACGGAGTCGGCCACCGGTGGTGCCACGGTGGTCAAGAGGACCGTGGACGGCATGGCGCGGATCGCCGACCGGGTGCGGAGTTCCGCCAAAACCGTCGAAAGCCTCGGTTCCCGCTCCGAGCAGATAGGCGAGATCATCGGCACGATCCAGGACATTGCCGACCAGACCAACCTGCTGGCCCTGAACGCAGCCATCGAGGCGGCCCGGGCCGGCGAACAGGGAAGAGGCTTCGCGGTTGTGGCCGACGAGGTGCGGGCCCTCGCCGAGCGTACCACCAAGGCCACCCGGGAGATCGGCGAGATGATCAAGGCGATCCAGCAGGAGACGCGGGGAGCCGTTGCCGCCATGGAGGAGGGAGTCCACGAGGTGGAGGCCGGCACCGCCGATGCCCAGCAGTCCGGCGCGGCTCTCCAGGAGATCATGGACCAGATCAACGAGTTGGCCATGCAGGTGAGCCAGATCGCCACCGCCGCCGAGCAGCAGACCGCCACCACTGGCGAGATCAGCGGCAACGTCCAGCAGGTATCCGTGGTGGTCCAGGACACCGCCAAGGGTATCCAGGAATCGGCCCAGGCAGCATCGCGGGTTGCCGAGCTGGCCGATGAGCTCAACAGCCTCGTGGGACGGTTCAAGGTGGCCTAGCGACTGTTGAGTCACAACACAAAAAGAGAGGGGCGACCGGATCAGTGGTCGCCCCTCTCTTTTTCTCATATTCCCGATATCATCAGGTCATGTTCCAGATCAACATCACAAGAATGGAACTAATCGCGTTAAATCAAAATGTTACTGAGGCTATATTTTCGATAGGTAGGCCATAGGTAGGAATGATTCAGGTTTCAGCTATTGTCAGCAAAAGGAAAAGCCCCGGATCGCTCCGGGGCCTCTTGGGCAGAAGGGGAATCCGTGGGTGTTGCCGCCGTCACCGACGGCCCTCATGCACACGGTCTGCATCTGCTCATTTTTGGGCGAAAGTACCAAAGGCCGGATGGTCTGCGGCGAAGCCCACTCCCGCATTAAGGATGAGGAGCATGGCGATGAACGCTACCTTGTCCGACGATTTTGAGGCCGCAATCAATCGCATCCTTGAAACGCGCTCTGAATCCGACAATTCCGACATTTCTTTGGTGACCTGCTTCATCACATACCTCCTAGAATTTTATTGAAACATGTCAGGGCTTATACCGGGGGGCAGGGAGGTTGTCAAGAATTAATTTTCTGCTAACTAATTGATATATAACTATTTAGTTGCCTTTTGAAACCGTTTGGTTGACAGGGTGAAACTAAAAAGTTTCCATTTTAGTTGCTAAAAAGTTTCCTAAAATAGTCAAGAATTGTGCGATTGCAACGGGTTGTGCGGGAGGTGTGAAACGAGCCGCGTTTTCCGTTTGTTGACAACCTTTTGGTTGACGTTTGGATTGCGAAATATTAAGGGTGGGGGTATAAATAAAAAGAGAGGGGCCGGTGGCGCGGCGAGTGTGTCATCCGCACCCGAAAGTCTGGAAATGTCTGTCGTCGTTCCAGTGCCGTCTCCTCTTGGTCTAAATTATGAAGCACCCCGTAAACGGCTGGTTAAGCGTTCAGGAAATCGAACCTTGCCAGATTTGCCCTGCGGGGTGCCTCAGTAAGAGAGAACCACCGTGATGGTCAGTAAGTCGTCCAGGCTGCCGGGGTCGGCTGGCATCTTCCAAGATGTTGGCTCCAGATGAGGGGGGTGGGCGTCCCTCCACGGTGGTTTTCTTTTTGTCCGATCCCCACAAGGGGGTAGCGTTTCAAACGCGACCCTACCAGCCGTCACCACCAACTGCCTGTTTTTGTTTCGGAGCGGGATTCCTGATAAGCCTGATTCACGGTCTTCTCTCCGCTCTTCACCTGTCCTGCCAGTTCGGGGGATTCTCTTGTGACCTTCGCCATGCGCTCCACGGTGGGTGAACTGATACCCACCATGTTGGCCGCTACCTCTGTGGCGCGGTTGCGTCGGGTGGCTGGTTCATTCACTTCGCATCTTTTGATGCTAAGTGTTTCGTCCTTTGATCTCCCTGGGGCTGTCCCGCCGTGGTATCTCTGCCTCTCCTTCGCCTCCGCTTGCCATCTCAAGGGCAACCAGCGCCCTTTTGCTCGAATCTGAGCAAATCTCCACTCCGGATTTGAAATCTACGTGGCCGAACTTGGCCGGATTTCAAACCCCAGCAAGCAAGGGTTGGATTCCAAATCCGACCCTTTCCGATTTCAAATCCAGAAGCCAGTCGCTGAAATGAAAAGGGGCCGCATTTGAAATGCGACCCCCTCTTCCCGCGCCTTGCCTCGCGTTGCCTGGTCCTTGACGGGCCTAGCCTTGCCGGGGACAAACATCAATCAATCTCGACTTTGAACCGCCCGTATCGCGGTCTGAGGTTCCCCAGACCGATACAGGAGCCGGCGTCAATGAGCGCCTTGACTACATCGGCGCGCTTGATCGTCGACGGGTTGAAGTCAACCGTTGCCTCACAACTCCACTCCGGGAAGATGGGGCGACACCTCATAACCCGCGCTTGCTGAACCCGCACCGCCCGAAGATCCACGAACCTCGGCTGCAATACAAGCTCTTCGGGGTCTTTCGGGCCGTCGTACTGAAGGGGAAGCCGCTTTTCCCGGACCATGACACCGCCTTGCAGAAACTTCTTGCCAGTCCTGACGAGCTTTGCCGCCTCGATAATTGCGGCCTCCAGGTTTTCGCCAGGGAGGTATACGCCGTGCTCATCGTCGTGGTAAAGGCTGAGGTGCCACTCACTGAGTGCAATGGCGCGGTGGTCGCTGTCGTCCTTCTTCCGCTTGCCGGTCAGTTCTTTGTGACCCTGAACCGTCGCGTCAAGCGGGTTAATGCTTCGTGCTGAGTGCATCAACAACGGGGCAATGCCCGTGATTTTGACTTTAATGGCTTCCATGATGTTCTCCTTGCCTTGGTGAAGAGCCCCCCGGGAAGGGGGGCGGCAGTCAGAAGCCCCGACGGTGCATAATGTGGGCAGGACGGGGCAACGTGTTGAGGTCTCGGAGATATTCTTGTTTCAGTTGCCTCTGAGTTTTCGGTTGCGATTCATGGAATCTCTTGAGGCCTGCGGTTTCGAGATTCGACGCGAACTGCCCCATCTCTTCGTCGCGTTCAAAAGCCGCAGGCATCGCTTCGAGCACTCGGCGGTGAAACCGTGCTTGTCTCGAACGTTCTTCCAAAAGTGCCAAAATATCTACGTTTTCCATTTTTCAATCTCCTTTCGTTTTTGTGGTGTTGCAGGCGAAGCTGTCAACGTGCGCCAGCTCCTTCTTGAGTGCCGCCACTTCGGCCCGACGTTCAGGCAGGAACTTACTCCGGTCATGCTCAACGGCGTTCAGCGCCTCTGCCGCGCGGCGTTCGATCTGTGCAATGACGTCGCCTTGCTCCCAGTTATCACCAGGTTCTTCGGGCTCCTGCTTGGAAAGTTCGATCTTCAGGACTTCCGGCAGAGGCAAACCCAGCAGGGCGAATTTGTATCCAGCTTCCCGTGGTGTCAGATTCCCCGCAAGCACGTTCTCCAGGATTACCACCGCTTTCTGGTTCACGGATTCGCGTTCTACCCATCCCCGGTGCTTGCCCTTGGTTTTCAGGGCGAAGATGATGCTTGTTGCATCCCCGGCCTTGATGTTTTTGAGTAGGGCCTCCTCCCAGATGTCAATCTGTTCTTCGATCAGGGATTCGTATTGCTCCCGGAAGGTTGTGGAGTCATCCAGCCACCCGTAAACCGTGGAACGCCCTATTGCCAGTTCGCGGCATGCCTTGCTGATATTGAAGTTGCAGCTTGGGAGAATGTTGATGAAGGCGTTCTGCTTCGCCACAATCTCTTTCCGGCCTTCTTTTTTACGCGGCAATGTCCGGTTCTGTCCGGTCATGATCCCCCTCCAGTCCCTTGACTCGCTGTTCAAGTTGCTCAATCCTCCTGAACAACTCCGTGTTCAGTTCAAGCTGAGATTCGATGAGAGTCAGGAGTTGCCCCAATTTTTTCCGCACTTCAGCTTCCATGTCATTTTCTCCTTTCAATTTTCGGCTCTCTGAGCCGTTGATTTCCTGTCTACTCCCTTGCCCGACACCTGAAACCCGCCTGAAGGCGCGTCCAGGCCGCTTCCTGCTTAAATCCTGTCGTAGCACATCAAGACGAGTGTGGTGTCGTCGAACTCGGTCTTGATAATCTGCGGGGTTTCTTTCTCTTGCCCCTTCGGCTTCTGAGCATCCGCCAGCCTCTCAACCGCCGCCAGAAGCTGATCCATCCCGGCTACCTGTGGGGCCGGTGCCGGTGCTGCCGGTTCCGGGGGCGGGGCTTCGATCTGCTTCACCGGACGGGGTACGGCGGGGACCGGCTGAGAAGTGACGGCTTGAGCCACAACGGTCGGCTCTTTCGCCGGGGGCTTGCCCCCCCTTGCCGTGGTCCTCTCCCTGGAGCCTTTTCGCCGCGTCTCCTTCTTGGCGTCAGTGGCATCGGCTGTCGCTGTCCTTTGCTTCTGCCCTGACCTTGCCGCTCCGCCGTCCCTGCCCGGGGGATTCGGCGCCTGTGTCGTGGCCTTGCCGATAATTTCAGACTTGCCGGGGCGGTTTCCTTCCACGCGTTTCATGGCGTCCAGGATCTTCTGACGCTCGGCAGGGGTGTAGTCGCTCATCCGCTTGTTCTTGCCGCCCACCGACGCGAGGACTTCGCGTTGATACCGCCGCGTGTCATTTTCGCCTGGGGGGGCATAGCGATTGATCGCTTCGCTGAGAGTCCGATTCCGGTAGCTGTCTCCCTCGAAGATGAGCTTTTCTTGTGCGCGGCGTCCGGTCTGTTCGTCGGGAAATACTGCAAATCGCCCATCTGAGCCGGTAGCGCCCATCTTTATCGCGTGGGGGCCGTACTCGATATTTCCGGGGTTATTGTTCCGCCATGCCCTTGTGCCAGTTCGACGCTCAATGGTCCCATCGGCGTGTTTCACGGTCGTCTGCCCCGGCGTGGCGCTCACGACATTACCCTTGGGCATAGAGTCCCGCCATCGCTTGCGGTCGGCTTCTGAAGGCCCCTGGCCTGTAATCGCTCTCGTCTGGTCCGGCCTCAAAGTGTCGTGCCAGCCGTTTTCCTTGCCGCGCCGGATGATGCTCATAACCCCCGCGAAGCCTACCGCCAACGCTCCCACAACAGACGCGCTTATGGCGCTCCCCAGTCCTACAGCAAACCCGCCGCCTCCCGGTAGCTTGTCCAGGGGGCTCTTCTTCGCCCTCTTCAGGTTGCCGAAGATGTCCAGGGCATCGTCTATGGCATCAAGGGCGCCACCGCCCTCACCACCACCGCCCCGGCTGTTCTCGACAGCTTGCAGCAATTCCCGGTGGCGCTTCTGTTCGGCCTTCTCGCCTTTTTCTACAGCAAGGGTAGTCTGGTCCTTGCCCTTGAGCCCGAAACGCCGTCCTATCGCCTTCCAGGTGCGTCCGGTGATGGTCTTGTCGTCGTGGATCTTCTCCCTGATCTCCCCGGCGGCTTCCGCAAGCTCTTTCCCGGCCTCCCAGAACGGACCACCGGCAGCTTTGCCCGTCGCATCCTGAAGGGTGTCAGCGTCAACCTTGCGCGTGGCAGTCTTGGACTTCATAGCGCTCATCAGTGCGCCGATGATTCCCTTGCGCTGCCGCTCCTGTTCCCGCCCTTGGTGGACCTCTGCCATTGCTGCCTGCGACTTGAACCGCCCCTGCTGATCTCGTTGCCGGGATTCCGACAACGGTGCTGGTGTCCGTGTGGCGTTCACCGTGGTGGTCTTGGGCTTCTCGGTATTGGTGACAGGTGCGACGGGGGGCGCGTCCGGGGCGACAACAATGGCCGGCGAAGGCTTAACGACTGTCGCGTCTGCCGTGGCCTCTTTGGGGAAGGGGGATGACTGCGGCTCCAGAACCGGCGCAACCGTGGGAGGCGAGGGCTTGACGATAGTCGCGTCCGCCGTGGCGACCGGCACGGATGGGGCGACAATCGCCTCTTCTACAACAGCCGGAGCGGTGCGCTCCACCTTCGGGGCGACAGGGCGGGGGCTCTCCTTGATTGACCTGGCTTGCCGTAGCGATTCTGAGAAGATCCTGGGGAGAATGGACGTGTTCTTCTCGATCCGCGTGAGAACCGGCCCGTCGTTCAGTCGGGACGCTTCCAGGCGGTCAAGGACGCCAGCAAGGGCCGTGTAATCGGTCTGATCGCTCATGCCGCGCACCTCGGAAGCACCTGAACCCGTCGCCAGCCGATGACGGACGCTTTCAGCTTCTCGGGAACGCGCCCCATGATCTCCCTGAATGTGGTCGTATCGAGTCCGGTGCCGATGAGCACAACGCCGCCGGCAAATGTCTGTGCAACAACACCCTTCGGCAAAAGGTCTGAAATCTGCTTCATCGTGTGTTCCTCCATGGTCTGCCGCCGTTTTGCCCTCACGGCGTCTGCGATTTCGTGGAATAGCCCCCGGCGCTTCACGGTAGAAGCCTCATCGCGGCTTTCAGCTGCCGCCGTGCTTGAATGAACCGCTGTACTGACTCGTCTTCCGCGAACTCCCGCCGCGCCGCTTCTGTTGCGGGGGTGCGAGGAACAAGAAAGGAGTATTTCCGCTGCTCGTCGCGCTCAACTTCGACATCGAAACCGCGAACGCTGAGGAACGCGGCTTCGTCACGACCTTCAAGTTCTGTGAACATCTCTACGGACATGGTTTCCTCCTTGGTTATGCTGCCAGCCGCCGGACGGCTTCGGGGAATGACAAGCCCTCTGTCATCATGAGCCAGTCAACGGCGTTGAACTTTTGGTCACAGACCGGACACCACGCCTTACCCGTCCGGCTGAGAAATACGAGGCTGGGCCGCTTATCTTCGTGGCAGGGGGCCTTTGCCTTGCCTTGACGGTCAAAATCAATCAGGGGGCGAATGTCGGCGTTTCTTGCGGCTTCTATCTGCCAGTCCGTAATGCGGTCATCAGGGTTATGGTGTCTCGGCTTTACCATGTAGGCCTTGATTGCGGTGATCTCGTCCAGGCACTTCTGGGCGTAGAACCTTGGAACCTCGTCGCCTATCTCAAGCCATGCGTCTATTTCTTCCAACAGGTAACGAATCCTCATGGCAAAAGCCGCCTCGATTGAAATTCCCATGTCGTGTGCCGCTCTCGCTGTGTCTTGCGGCTTCATGGCTGCAACTCCTCGAAGGTGCCGCAGTGCCAGCGGTAATTGAGGGTGCATTGACCGACGCGCCCCAAATGCTTGAATTTCACCTTTTGGACGAAGACATTGACCATGTTCTTCGTGACGTCGGGCCGGTGGACGGTGAGGCAAAAGTCAGCCTTGTTTCGCCAGTGGGCTGAACCGGATATGTCGTAAGGAGTCGGCACGGGGTACTGTCCTGTGGCCTTGTCCTTCTGCAATTTTGTTGGGTGCGCCACTATCCAGCAATGGACGTCATAGCGACGGGCGAACCGGCGAATCTTCGTCAAGGCGAGGGAGACGTAATCGGTTTCGGACATTGTGCCGCGTTGATGCTCGATTTCGTTCCACGGGTCCAAGACTAGACCTTGCAGGCCTTCCGACTCTGCCAGGAACCGCGCACGGTCCAGTATCCAGTCGAGATTGACAGTCTCGTTGTCGTCGTCAGGGTAAAGCCACGCGAAATGTTCTTGTATCCACTCCTTAGAAACGCGGTGGTCGGACGCCTCGAATTTGCCGAACTGCTCCCCTGCCAGCTTCTCCGCAATCTTGATGTAGTGCTGCTCAAGGGGATAGTTTTCTGGGGAGAAGAAGCAGAACTTCCAGCGGTAGAGCCGAGAGAGGCGCACCAACATATCGTCGACGATTTCGCTCTTCCCGTGGCCGGGGATTCCGGTAACGATGGTCATCATCCCGAGCCGCACACGATAGAGTTCATCTAGGCTCGGAAGTCCGGTCTTGTGGCCGGGGTCTTGCCCCTTGTGTCGCGCCTTTTCGACCTCGCCATAGAAGGCGGATGCCTTGATGATTCCCTTCATACGCCCTCCATCAGTACCACGTCGGGTGTCCGCCGCTTTGGACGGGTGCCGGCGGTGATGTGGCTGACTTTTCCCAAGTGCGCACTGCCGCCTTCCAGTCTTTCATGGGGGCCTTGCCGATCATCCAGCCCTTAGCCCCGTAGTGGTTGTGCCATGCCTCCGGGTCAATGCCGTTGCCGCGCTCAAGGCAGTAGGCTCTTACTTCGTCCAAAGTCGGGATAGAGAATTTGTTTAAGGTTATAGGTTTCTGAGTAGCACCCCGCGATTGTCTCGCTTTTGTCTCGTCATTGTCTCGGCCCTGTCTCGCCTCTCCCGATAAAGCCTTGGAATCAATAAAGTTTATTGTCCCGTCATTGTCTCGGCTTTGTCTCGGTTTAGTACTCATGATTGTCCCGCGCTGATTGGTCTTCTGACCGGTGGTTTCTGGATACTCAAGGCGGACCCCGATTTCCTTCAAAAATCGCTCAACCTTACCGGTTGACCATCTCCAAAGGCTCGCATAACCCCGCAGTGTCGCCGGCTTATCGTTGTCGTAATCGCACGATAGGCAAAACATGGCTTCCAGGCGCGTATAGGGCCGATCCTTGGGGAGGTCGCGAAGGAGACCTTTATCGAGGGGTACCCACCTCGTCACGGTAATGTGACTGCCTGCCGCAGTAAGTCGTCGCGGTCACACGGCACAAATACCCAGTCGCGGATATTTGCGTCGTAGACGCGGGCGTAGTATCCCTGGATCTCGCCATGCTTGGGGGTGGTGTCTCGCATTTCGGCCCCCTACGCGGCGCGGTTGCCCGTGTCGCTTGTGCTGCGGCGGATACGCGCCGCGAAAAACGCGTCGGTAGAGACGATGGGGTAGAGCACCCTTGCTCCTAGCTTGAGGTAGGCTGGCCCACCGCCGGCCCAACGGGCGCGCCGAAACCAATGCACACTTAGGCCGTACCGTTGGGCTGCCTCTGTCTCGGTCATGTTGATTTTTTCCATTTTTCCCCCCGACTGCTAACTGTTGGGAGGGTTATCGCATGGTTAAGATTGTCCCGCTGTGTATCGGGATTATTGTTTTGGAGGGGCTTGTAACGTCTTGAAAATAAAACATAAAAAAATCCCCAAGACAAAGTCCCAGGGATGTTGTGGGTGTTTCGGGGATTATTGAAGAAGGGGATTACTTGAGTTCGCTTAACCAGTTTCTGATGGTCTTGAAGCTGGGGGGCTCGCCTTCGTTCAGGATCACCACTTTGGCTTCAAAATCGATATCGGTGATGATCGCTCCTATCCGGTCGTCGCTATTGGCGAGTTTTGACAGGTGTTTTATCAGTTGCATGTATTGCGGCTTCTTCCCCTCGTTCCTGTCCCGCAAGAGCCTTGCCTCCTGCTCAACTATCAGCTTGAAGGGATCTTTACGTTGGTTTTGTTTCGCTTGTTGACGATTCGCTTCAGAAAGTCGTCTTACCTCGTCAGTGTTAAGCAAGATGTCCTTTTCCGGGAAACTCCATCCGCGATGTAAGGTAATCTCCCCGGCGCCTATTTCACCATCCTGTGCGGAGAGTCCTGTATCGTTACGCGTAGGGGCCTCACCCGAAGTGCCCTTCACAATGATTGTCTTGCACGTCACATGGCCGTCTTCACTGAAAACCGGGTTTTTAACCTGGCAACGGTCGTCAAGTGGCTGTTCAAAAAACATTCCGAGTGCTGGAGGAGAGAAAAAATCTTCGTCGGGACGATCATAAATCGACGATGGTTTGCCGGGGAATAGTGTCGGGGTACGGACGTGTGCTGTGAGTTTCCTTTCTGCGATAAGAGATTTCACAATGCTTTCGATGGTGCCGAGCATGTGGGCCGCTTGCTCGATGGAGATAAAGGGCAGTCCTAGCCTTTCGATTGACAACATTTTCGCCTCCTGTCGCGTCCTGGTGATAATCGCGGGAAGCTGGTCCAGGATAACCAGTTTGTCGGATCGCGGTGATCAGCCGCTTCCTATCCCGCGAAGCCTTATTGTTGATTCTGTGCCGCCGGCAACGGAATTACCTTGCCGCCGATCCCTTCCATGAGCCGTTCTATCTCGTTGCAGATGGCTTGCAATACCGGCCTCAAGTCGTCAGATGTCAGTTTTGAATAGTGCTTGCCAGTGACAGAATTATCAACGTGTCCGGTGAGCCTGTTTATGTCTTCTCTTCTCAGGCGTAACCGTTCGCCCGTGGTAATGAATGTCCGCCGCAATCCGTGAACCGTCAAGGCAAGGCCGGTTCTGCGCTTCAAATCGTCTGCTCTGATTATCAGGTGGTCATGCTTGTTGCGCGGCCCCTGCTTCGGAAACACGTATTCCTGTCCCTCGGTTGCTGCGGCCTTCCGTCGTTCAAGAATTGCCCGTGACTGCTTTGAAAGGGGAGCCGTGTATGATCTCTTCGATCTCTCAGTGCTATGCCGAAACGTCACGGTTCCGTTCTCTAAATCAACCTCGCTCCAGGCGAGTGTGTAGGCTTCGGCTGGTCGGATGCCGTGGTAAAGGGCGAAGGTGTAGCAGTCGCGGTGCACTGGTGTGCAGGTCAACAATCCATCCGCGAAGATTTTGAACTGTTTTGGTTCCAGGCAATCCCCGCGCCCTTCGATCTTCGCCCACATTTCCGCACGGGCCAGCACCTTCAATGGATTGCGGGTAATAAACCGGGGGTAAAGGATTTCGGCGTAGTTGATGATCGCTTGAAGGCACTTAAAGCTGTTGTTTGCCGCTCCTGGTCCGTTCATCTCTCGGATGCTCTGGAAACGGTCAATGACGATCTCCGGGGCCAATGCCTGTTCAAGGAGATCCAAGGGGAGGTCAAGCCAGCTTTCAAAGAGACGGGGGATATAGCTCTTGTAAAGGGTTTCCGTTCCTGGTGACAGTCTCTTGTCTGACAGGTAGCGGTCGTACATCATTTTGAGTGTCGGTGGTGTTTCGTCTGCCGGTCTGCCCTCACGGATACGTCGGGCAATTTCGGGGGCCTTCGCACGTGCCTCTTCCGGCGTGTACTCGCCATAGCTGCCTAACTTCTCTTTCACGGTCTTGAATTTTCCCGTTACCGGATCTTTCACGTCCACCTGGACATAAAACACCTTCGAGGTTTTGCCTACTCGAAGCAACAAGCCTTTCACTTCCGTGTCAAAGTAATCCACTTGCCCCTTTTCCACTGGGGGAACGTGCTTCTTGCTGTCGATGTTGCGCTTGGTGAGAAGAAGTTTCGGCATGATGCCCCCTCGGTTTCCTACCTAGCTAATGGTGGCGGTGAAATTAGGTAGGCCATAGGTAGGAATAAAATTAAAAAACCCGCTAAATCTGTAAAAAAGATTAGCGGGTTCTAGGTAGGAAGTCAAGGTGTAAAGTGTGAATTTTATAGCTAAATGTTTTTATCCTTTTTTAAGGCTTTATATTGCCTTTTAGCACTACGTCATGTTCCAGATCGCCATCTCTAGGATATCCTTCCAGCTCTTCCCGATTTCGGAAACCACCGTGGGCTCGAAGCCGCAGTGCATCATGCACTGGGCGCAGCGGGGGTCTTTCCCCGCGCCGTATTTGTTCCAATCGGTCTTCTCCATCATCTCCCGGAAGGTGGGGTGGTGGGTGTCGGTGATGAGGTAGCACGGCGCCTTCCACCCGAGGGGGTTGCGGGTCGGGTTCCCCCACGGGGTGCAGTCGAGCTTCTTCTCACCCTTGAGGAAGCGCAGGTACATGGGGGTGGACCAGAAGCGGAACCGCTTGCTCATCCGGTAGACCTCCTCGAACTTTTTCTCGATCTCCCGCCGCTGGAGGAAGAGGTTCTCCCCCACCGCCTCGTAGTCGAACCCCGGAGCCACGAGGATGCCGTCCACCCCCAGGTCGGTCAGGAGCGAGAAGAGCATCTCGATCTCCACGAGATCCGTGTCCTTGAAGATGGTGGTATTGGTGCAGACCCGGAACCCTTTGGCCTTGGCCTTTTTGATCCCCTCGATGGCGATCTTGAAGGTTCCCTTGCGCTCCAGGATCCGGTCGTGGGTCTCTTCGAGGCCGTCCATGTGGACGTTCAGGTAGAAGTTGGGGTGGACCTTGATGTTCTCCAGGGCCTTCTCCAGCAGGAGGCCGTTGGTGCAGAGATAGACGTGCTTGCCGCGGTTGAGGACCGCCGGGATCAGCTCGTAGATGTGATTGTAGAGGAACGGCTCGCCGCCGGTGATGGTGACCACCGGGGCCGGGCACTCGTCCACGGAGCGGAGGCACTCCTCCAGGCTCATCATTTCCTGGATGGTGTCGGCGTACTCGCGGATCCGGCCGCAGCCGGAGCAGGCCAGGTTGCAGAGGTGGGTCGGCTCCAGCATGAGGACCAAGGGAAACTTCTCGATCTTCTGGACCTTGTTGGAAATAATGTATTTCGTGAGGTCGTAGTTCAGTTTCAGGGGAAAACGCATTAAACGGTACTTCCTTTCATGATGCTTGTGTAGGGGCGGATCCATGTGTCTGCCCTTTGCCGTTGCCCGAAACAGGGCGCACACATGGGTGCGCCCCTACAGTTCGTTATTTCACCAGCGACAGGGCCGCTTGACCCTTTGCCGCCAGAAACGCCTCCACCGTGGCGGCGATGCCGGCGCCGTCGAGCCCCAGGTCCTGCCGGAGCTGAGCCTGGGGGCCCTGCTCGATGTAGCGGTCGGGGATGCCGATCCGCTTCACCCGGATAGTGGTCATTCCCTCGTCGGCCAGCAGCTCCAGGACGGCACTCCCGAAGCCTCCCTGGAGGGCGTTCTCCTCCACGGTGACGATACAGCCGGTCCGCCGGGCTGCGCCGAGAATGAGATCCCGGTCCAGGGGTTTCACGAACCGGGCATTGACCACCGTGGCCCGAATCCCCCTGGACTCCAGGAGCTTCGCTGCTTCCAGGGCCGGGTAGACCGTGGAGCCGATGGCCACGATGGCGAGATCGTCCCCTTGGGCCAGGAGCTCGCCGCGGCCGATCTCCAGGGTCTGGAGATCCTGGTCGAGGGCAAGCCCGTAGCCGGCGCCGCGGGGGTAGCGGAGCGCCACGGGACGGCCGGCATAGACGGCGGTCTTCAGCATGTGCTGGAGCTCGTTCTCGTCCTTTGGGGCCATGAGGGTCATCTCCGGCAGGTGCCGCAGATACGAGAGGTCGAAGGTCCCGTGGTGGGTCGGGCCGTCGTCCCCCACAAGCCCCCCCCGGTCCAGGGCCATGGTCACCGGCAGCTTCTGGAGGCAGACGTCGTGGAAGATCTGGTCGTAGGCCCGCTGGAGGAAGGTGGAGTAGATGGCCGCCACCGGCCGGAAACCGTCGGCCGCAAGGCCAGCGGCGAAGGTCATGGCGTGCTGCTCGGCGATCCCCACGTCGAAGAACCGCTCCGGAAAGCGCTTCGCGAAGGGGGTAAGGCCGGTGCCGTCGGGCATGGCGGCGGTGATGGCGATGATTTTTTCGTCCTCCTCGGCGAGCTTCACGAGGGTGGCGCCGAAGACGCCGGTGTAGGATGCGGCGCCCGGCTTACCGCCCGTGGTCTTGCCGGTGGCCACGTCGAAGGGGCCGACCCCGTGGAAGACGTCCGGGTTCTCTTCGGCCGGCTGGTACCCCTTTCCCTTGGTGGTCATGACGTGGACCAGGACCGGCCCCTCGATCCCCCTGACGTTCTCGAAGACTTCCAGGAGCTGGGGGAGGTCGTGCCCCGGAATCGGGCCGATGTAGTCGAAGCCTAGGGCCTCGAAGAGCATCCCCGGGGTAAGGAACCCCTTGAGGGAGTTTTCGGCGCGGCGGGCGAAGTGGAGGATGTCCTTCCCGATGGCCGGGATAGACTCCAGAAGGCCTTGCATCTCCTTCTTCAGCTTGCGGAAATCGCTGCCGTTCATCTTGCGGGAGACAAAGGATGAGAAGGCCCCAACGTTCTTGGAGATGGACATCTCGTTGTCGTTCAGGACCACGATCAGGTTCTTCTTCAGGTGCCCCGCCTGGTTGAGGGCCTCATAGGCCATGCCGCCGGTCAGCGATCCGTCGCCGATGACCGCGATGGCCCGGTTGCCGCTCTGCTGCAGGTCCTGGGCAGCGGCCATGCCGAGTCCCGCCGAGATGGAGGTTGAGGAGTGGCCGGCGCCGAAGGCGTCGTGGGGAGACTCGCTCCGCTTGGGGAAACCGCTGATTCCCTTGTACTGGCGCTGGGTGTGAAAGCGGTCGCGCCGGCCAGTGAGAACCTTGTGGGTGTAGGCCTGATGCCCCACGTCCCAGATGAGCTTGTCGGCGGGGGAGTCGAAACAGTAATGGAGGGCGATTGACAGCTCCACGGCTCCCAGGTTCGAGGCCAGATGGCCGCCGGTCTGCGAGACGGCTTCGATGAGGAACTGACGGATTTCCGTGGCGAGCCTGGGGAGTTCCTCCCGGGGGATATTCTTGAGATCGGCTGGGGCGGTTATGGTGTCGAGCAGTTTGTACATTACGCTCTCCTTTCGGCAACTGTAGGGGCAATTCATGAATTGCCCCTACAGAATCCCATTTATCCTGCATACCCGTTGGCGCGGAACCACTCAACCGCCCGGTGCAGGGCATCTGCTGCCGGTCGGCGCGGGAGCCCCAACTCCTTCTCAGCACGCGTCGATTCGAAAAACATGAATTTTCTCGCCATGCGGACCCCTGCAAGGGGGATGAGCGGCTCCCGCCCGGTTACCCGCGAAAGGGCCTCGTTTACGTAGGCGGCCATGAGGATTGGCATGTAGGGGAGTCTCACTCTCGGTGCCTGGAGGCCGGCAATCTTGCCGAGCATCCCAAAGATTTGCCGCATCGTCAGGTTCTCGTTGCCGAGGATGTACTTTCCGCCGATTCTTCCGTGATTCGCCGCCAGGATGTGCCCCCGGGCGCAGTCCTCCACGTCTATGATGTTGAGGCCGGTGTCCAGGTAGGCGGGCATCTTACGGTTCAGGAAGTCGACGATGATCTTCCCCGTGGGGGTCGGTTTCACGTCCAGGGGGCCCACCGGGGTCGAGGGGTTCACGATGACCAGGGGGAGCCCCCGGGAGAGAAACTTCTCGGCCTCGCGCTCCGCCATGAACTTGCTCTTCTTGTAGTGCCCCACCATATCGGCGAAGGTGACCGGGGTAGACTCGGTGCCGGGGATGCCGTTGCCCGGGTTGCCGAGGGTGCCGACGCTGCTGGTGTAGATCACCTTGGCGAGCCCCAGCCTGAGGGCCGCCTCCATGATGTGCCGGGTTCCGTGGACGTTGGAGGCGTACATGGCGGCGGGGTCGCGGGTCCAGAGCCGGTAGTCGGCGGCGGCGTGGTACAGGACCTCGCACCCCTTGAGGCCACGCTCCAGAGAGCCCTGGTCCCGAAGGTCTCCTTCGCAGAGCTCCACGTCGAGTCCGTGGAGGTTCCGCCGGTCGGAGCCGGGGCGGGCGAGAACCCTCACGCGGCAGCCGTCCTTCAGAAGTTCCCGGACGATACTGGCACCGAGGAAGCCGGTGGCACCGGTGACAAAAACCTTCATATATCTCTCCAAAACTGACATAGGGGCGGTCCCCGGACCCGCCCCTACGGAATCTCTGCGCTCTGTCCGGGAGTGTCCCGTTATGCTTTCTGTCTCTTCAGAGCCCGATAGCGTCCCAGCGCCATGAGCGGGAAGCAGTTCCGATAGATATGATACTTGATCATGAAGTATTTTGGGAAGCCCGTTCCGGTGAACTGGTCCTCGTCCCAAGTCCCGTCGGGTTTCTGGGTTTCGATCAGGTACCGTATCCCCCGGGCCACGGACGGGTGATCCATCTCGCCGGCAGCGAGCAGGGAGAGGAGTGCCCACCCGGTCTGGGATGCGGTGGTGGGGCCGGTGCCGGCCAGCTTCGGGTCGCAGTAGGATTCGCAGCACTCTCCCCACCCGCCGTCGGGGTTCTGGTGGGCGACGAGCCACTCCACCGCCTTGCGGATGTAGGGCTGGCCCATGTCCTCGCCGTAGGCATCGAGGCCGCAGAGCACCGACCAGGTGCCGTAGATGTAGTTGACCCCCCAGCGTCCCCACCAGGGGCCGTCGGGCTCCTGGTTCTCCTTGACGAACTGGAGCGCCCGCACTGCCGCCGGGTGGTCCTTGGGGTAGCCGTAGGTTCCCATGAGCTCCAGCATCCGGCCGGTCAGGTCCGCCGTGGGGGGGTCGATGAGGGCCTCCAGATCTGCGAAGGGGATCTTGTTGAGGATATGCTTGGTGTTGTCTTTGTCGAAAGCTCCCCATCCGCCGTTTTTGCTCTGCATGCCAAGGCACCAGGCGATGCCGCGCTTCACGGCCTCGTCCTTGGCCTTCGGGTCCTTCACCTTCACGTCCTTGATGGCCATCATGACGATCCCCGAGTCGTCCACGTCCGGGTACCAGTCGTTCTGGAACTCGAAGACCCACCCGCTGGGCTCCAGATCGGGGGCCTTGATCTTCCAGTCGCCCGGCTTGCGGACTTCCCGGTCCAGGAGCCACTGGGTGGCCTTCACCAGGGCGGGGTGGTCAGTGGGAACCTCCGAATCGACCATGGCCATGAGGGCCAGGGCCGTGTCCCACACCGGCGAGATGCAGGACTGGAGGACGATCTCGTCGTCACTCTCGATGCAGAAATTGGCCAGGGCCTGGAGCCCCTTGGCCACGGCGGGGTGGTCCTTGGCGTAGCCCAGGCAGTGGAGCGCCAGGACCGAGTTGAGCATGGCGGGCTGGATGCCGCCCCAGTCGCCGGTGGGCTCCTGGTGCTCCAGCACCCACTGCTCGGCTATGGCCATGGCCTTCTTCATGCCGGGGCGGATGGGGCTCGCCTCGTAAACCTTGAGGATATGGTCGATGCCGATGAAGATGTTCTTCCAGGTGAGGATCCCATCTTCCTTGGTGAAGGTATAGTCGGTGGGGCGCGGTGGCCGCACGTAGAGTTCCTGGACCCGTGCCCAGGGGGGGAGCTTGCGGACCGGCCGTTCGGCCATGACGATGGAGAGTGGAATGATGGTGGCCCGGGACCAGCTGGAAAACTCGTACAGGTTGAAGGTGAAGCCGTTGGGTAGCAGCATCATCTCGACCGGCATGGACGGAACGCCGAGCCAGGAGAATTCGCCGAAGAGGGCCAGGAAGATCTTGGTGAAGACCCGCGCCTTGAGGATGCCGCCTTTTCCCAAAATGAAGGCCCGGGCCTTCTCCATGGCCGGGTGGTCGGCCGGATAGCCGGCCAGCTTCAGGGCGAAGTAGGCCTCGATGGTGGTGGAAAGGTCGCCCGGCCCCCCGTACCAGATGCACCAGTACCCCTCCTCGGTCTGCTTTGAGAGGAGGTAGGTCGCCATCTTCCGCTCTTTGTCCCGGTCCACCAGCCCCATGAAGTGGAAAAGCATGATGTACTCGGCGGTGATGGTGACGTTGGACTCCAACTCTGCCCACCAGTAGCCGGCGGGGAGCTGTTCCCGGAAGAAGAACTCCTGGGTCCGTTCTATGGCCTGGTCGAGGGGGCTCGTGGTTTCCACGTCCCGCTTCTTCCAGATGGAGGCGGGGAGGTGGTGGACATTGCCCCCCCGTTTCTTCTGGGGATCGTCTTTCGTCTCTTTTGCTGCGTCGTTGAAGGAGGTGAGAGCGTGCGAAATGGGATGCTTGGATATCTTCATCGCTGTCTTGTTCCTTGATTCTCGGTACACCCTCTCCCTGTGAGGGGCAGGAAGGTTAAAATAAGCAAGTATTTCTAACACAGAATTTAACAAAGATACATACCTTTCCCGTTTTGTCCAGTGTTGCGGTACGCCCGAATGGCTGCGGGCGGGGAGATTGTCTTTGCCGGTGGGGTGTGCTACCCTTCCAAAGTTTTGACCAATACCGGCAGATGGGGATACTTAATTAATATGGGCAAGAATGATGATTCGAAGCGGTTTACTGGGCTGTTCGGGCTTGTGGCCCGGCATCCCCGGCTGATCCTGGCGGTGGCGCTGGTCCTGGCTGCGCTGTCGGTGGTCCTCACGAAAGAGCGGATGCAGTTTCTGACCGGCCGGAACGACCTGATGCCGCGAAACGCCCCCTTTCAACGGGACTTCCGGGCCATCCGCGCCGAGTTCGGCGACCGGCAGGATATTGTCATCGTCATCGAAAGTGGCGACGAGGCCAAGGCAGCCGCCTTCGGCACCAGACTCCAGGAGCGGCTTGCGGCCAACCGGTCCCTCTTTGCGGAGGTCTTCTTTCCCGGAGGCATGTCCTTTTTCCGCACGCACGGGCTGCTTCTCATGCCGTTGGAGGATATCCGAACCCTGCGCCGGAACCTGACCCTGGCAACGCCGACGCTGAAGGCGCTGGCAGTGACACCGTCGGTCCAGACCCTCTTCACGCACCTGACTGGCCGCATGGATGCCTATGTCGCTGGCGGCACGGGGGCCGGGGGGAAAGAGGAGCTGGCAAGCCTCGCCTTCATGCTGGAGAAGCTGGGTGCCGGCATCGATTCCTTTGGCGGAGGCAAGAAGGGGGGCTTTTCCCTGCAGGAGGTCTTCCTGGGGGGAGATACCGCCCTGGCACGGGCCGGGCGGATGCAGATCATGACGGTACTGCCGGTGCGGGACCCGAAGAGCTTCGTGCCGGCCGTGGAGGCGATCCGGACGGTGCGGACAGAGGTGGCAAAGCTGCGGGCGCTCCCCGAGTTCGCGGGGGTGACGGTGGGGCTCACCGGCACGCCGGTCCTGGAGCACGAGGAGATGTCCACCAGCGAGCGGGACATTGCCATTGCCACGGTCCTCTCCCTGGTGCTCACGGTGGTGCTCCTGCTGGCCGCCTTCCGCGGGGTTCTGAACGTGGTGGCGGCCATGGTGTCGCTCCTCATTGCCGTCTGCGTCTCCTTCGGGCTGGCGACCCTCGTGGTGGGGCACCTGAACATCCTCTCCATGGTCTTCGCCATCATGCTGATCGGCATCGGCATCGAGTACGGCATCCAGGTGGTTCTCCGCTACCAGGAGGAACTGGGGCTCGGCGCGAGGGAGCTGGAGGCCATCGGCACGGGGCTCAACCGGAACATCTGGGCCATCGTCATGGCCGCCGCCACCATCGCCGCCGCCTTCTTTACCTTCGTTTTCACCGACTTCCGGGGGATCGCCGAGCTGGGGGTGATTGCGGCCCTGGGGGTCTGCGTCTGCGTGGTGGCCACCTTCACGGTGCTGCCGGCCATGCTGGTGATCATGGCTCCCTGGCGCAAGCGCAAAGAGGAGGAGCGGGAGGCCAGGGCGGCGACCGTTCTGCAGCGGTCTCCGCGGGCGCTGGCCGCCGAGCGGTTCCTTTTCGGCCATCCGAAGACGGTCCTCTGCATCACGGCGGTGCTCTGCGCTGCTTCCCTCTATCCGCTCATCCAGACCCGTTTCGACTACAACCTCATGAACCTGCAGGCCAAGGGGTTGGAGCCGGTGGAGTATGCCTACAAGCTGATGCGGAGCAAGGAGAACGCCGGCTACTTCGCCGAGGTGGTGGCTTCTTCCGCAGTCGAGGCACGGGAGCTGACCCGCCGGCTGGAGCGTTTGCCGGAGGTGGACCACGTGGTGAGCCTCCTCACCTTCGTCCCCCCCGACCAGCAGGAGAAGCTGGCGGAACTCGCCGCCCTGCGCGCCACCCTGGCCGACGTGAAGCCCGCCCCCTATGAAGAGGATCTGCGGGTGATGGAGCTGCCGGCGGTCTTCGAGAACTTCAGGAACTCCGTCGTGCGGCTGAGAGACCGCCTTCAGGCAGAAAATAATCCCGAGACAAAACGGGTCGGTGCCTTCCTGGCAACCCTGGATCGCTTCTTCGCCACGCTGGAGAAGGAGAAGGACAAGAACGCCCTCGGCATGCTCAGGGATTTCCAGGGGGGGATGCTTGCTTCCTTCCCGGAGAAGATCGGTCAGCTCAGGGAGAGCCTCCCCGCAACCCCGGTGACCGGGGCGGACATCCCGGCCCAGCTCCGGGAACGGTTCGTGGGGAAAAGCGGGAAGTATCTCCTCCAAGTGGCGCCGAAGCATGAGATTTTCGAGCGGGAGCCCCTTGCCCGGTTCATCGGACAGGTGCGGAGCGTCTCTCCCGGTGCCAGCGGTGAACCGATCATGGTCTACGAGTCGATGACCATCATGCGCGATGCCTACCTCCGGGCCTTTATCTACGCCTTTGCCGCCATCGTCGTCATCCTCTTCATTACCTTCAGGAGCGTGGTCTACACCTTTGTGGGGCTTGTCCCTCTTGCGGTGGGCATTCTGCTCATGGTGGGGGGGATGTGGCTTGCCGGCATCCCCTTCAATTCGGCCAACATCATCGTCATGCCGCTTATCCTCGGAATAGCGGTCGATTCGGGAATCTACATCATCAACCGCTACCGGCGGGAGGATGGTGACGCTGCCGCGGTCATCATGAGCAGTACCGGCCTGGGGGTCGTCTACAACACCCTCACCATCATGGCCAGCTTCGGCGCCCTCATGGTGGCCCACCACCAGGGGGTCTTCTCCATCGGCGCGGTCATGAGCCTCGGCATGGTGGCCTGTCAGGCGGCCTTCGTGCTGGTGCTGCCGGCAGTGCTGACGCTGGTGGGCAAAAAGTGAGGGGTGATGGGGTAATGGGCAGGGGCCTTTCCGGTGCGGTGCAGCTTTCCCATTTCTTTCTCCGGGAGCGGTTGAAGCCCGGGGACAGAGTCGTGGACGCCACCTGCGGCAATGGCTACGATACCCTCCTTCTGGCGCAATTGGTGGGGCCGGAAGGGCGGGTCTGGGCCTTCGATGTCCAGGAGAAGGCCCTGGCCGCTACGGAAGAGCGTCTCGCCGAGGCGGGATTCGGGACGCGGGTTGCCTTGGTCCATGGCGGACACGAGCGCCTTGCCGAGGTGGTCACGGAGCAGGTCCGGGCCGTGGTCTTCAATCTCGGCTTTCTCCCCGGCGCCCCCCGGGAAACGGTCACCACCCCCGAGACAACCATCGCCGCCCTGGAGCAGGCAGCGGCGCTCCTTCTTCCCGGCGGGATCATCACCGTGGCGGTCTACCGGGGTCACCCAGGCGGGGCCGCTGAGGGTGACGCCGTCGATTTCTGGGCCGCAGCGCTTTCCCCGGGACGGTTCAACGTCTGGCGCTGCCGCCAGGGGAACCGGTCCGAGGCGGCACCCTATCTGATCGTTGTAGAGCGGTTTCCCGCGTAGTCCCGTACTTATCCAGCACCCTCTTGTCCACGCCTCCCCGCGTAGTACAATTAAACATGACCTTCTTTTAATCGAGGCAGCCCATGGCAACCCCCCTCCGCGTTCTGATAATCGAAGATTCCGAAGACGATGCCCTCCTGGTTCTTCGCGAACTCAGCAAGGGTGGGTACGAGCCCGATTACGAGCGGGTTGAAACCGTCGAGGCCATGATGGAGGCGATTGCCGTCAGGTCGTGGGACATCGCCCTCTCCGACTACGTGCTCCCCCGCTTCAGCGGCATGGAAGCCCTAAGAATCTGGCGCCAGAGCGGTTTTGACGGGCCCTTTATCGTCGTCTCCGGAAAGATAGGCGAGGACACGGCCGTTGAGGCCATGAGGGTGGGGGCCAACGACTATTTCATCAAGGGGAACATTTCGCGGCTGGTGCCGGCCATCCAGCGGGAGCTGAAGGAGGTGGAGCTGCGCCGCAAGAAACGGGAGGCGGAGGATGCGCTCCTGACCAGCGAACTCCGCTACCGCCGGCTCGTGGCGGCGGTTACCGACTACATCTATACGGTGGAGATCCGCGACGGGAGCGTTGTGGGGACCTATCACGGTCCCGGCTGCACGGCGGTCACCGGCTATGGCCCCGAGGAGTTCGAGGAGGACCCTTACCTCTGGTACCGGATGATTCACGAAGAGGACAAGCAGCGGGTGACCGAGCAGTCGCGACGGCTCCTGGAGGGTGAGGACATCCCCTCGCTGGAACACCGCATCATCCACAAGGATGGCTCGATCCGCTGGGTCCGCAACACCATCGTTCCCCGTTACGACGAGTTCGGGGTACTCGCGGCCTACGACGGCCTCATTGCCGACATCACCGGCCGCAAGACCGCCGAACTGGAGCTGGGGCTGCGGAGCGCGGCCCTGGATGCGGCCGCCAACGCCATCGTCATCAGCGACCGGGACGGCCGGGTCATCTGGGCGAACCCCGCCTTCACGCTCCTGACCGGCTACAGCCCGGAGGAGATCGTGGGCCGGAGCCTCGGCATACTCAATTCGGGGGTCCATGGCGAGGAGTTCTACCGGGATCTCTGGGAGACGATCCGGGCCGGCAAGGTCTGGCGCGGCGAGATGGTGAACCGCCGCAAGGACGGCTCCCTCTACCCCGAGGAGCAGACCATCACCCCCGTGGTGGACGAGGAGGGGGTGGTCCGGCACTATATCGCCATCAAGGAAGACGTGACCGAACGCAAACGCGCCCAGGAAGCGCTTCTGGAGAACGCCCGCATGGCCTGCGACATGCAGTTTGCCCGGCAGATCCAGCGGGCGCTCCTGCCGGCGGCGCCCCCCGCCGCCACCGGGGTCAACTGCGCCGGACGGTGGGTTCCGGCGGCCCACGTGGGGGGGGACTACTATGACTTCTTCCCCCGGGACGACGGCTCCCTCGACACGGTCATCGCCGACGTCTCGGGCCACAGCGTCGGCGCGGCCCTCATCATGACCGAGGCCCGGAGCGTGATCCGCGCCCAGGCCCGTTCCGGCGGCTCCCCTGCCGCCATCGTCGGTTCCCTCAACGAAACCCTCTACGACGACCTCACCCGGGCCGAGCTCTTCATCACCATGTTCTATGCCTCCTACCGGCCGGCATCCCGCATCCTCACCTACGCCAGCGCGGGGCACAACCCGCCGCTTCTCTACCGGCGTGCCGAGGGGGGGTGCCAGGAGCTTGATGCGGATGGGCTTATCCTCGGGGTAAGGCCCCAGGTGACGTTCGAGGAGCGGGAGGTGCGGCTGGAGCCGGGTGATCTCCTTTTCCTCTACACCGACGGGATCACCGAGTCAGACAACGGCAGCGGGGAATTATTCGGGGTGGGACGACTCTGCTCCATCCTGGCCTCCCGCCATGGGGAGGAGCCCGAGGCTGTCATCAATGCCGTGCTGGCGGAGTTGGCCTCCTTTACCGGCGGCCGGCCGCCGGCTGACGACATCTGCATGGTGGCGGTTAAAATCACGCCATCATCCGGCTGAGGATCAGGAGGAAGTTGCGGGTGAGGAGGGGGTGTAACTCCCGGCCACGCCGGTCCAGCAGCATGCCGGCTATCTGGCGCAGCTCCATGGAGTCGCAGTAGGACCGGCGGGTGCGCAGCGCGTCGAAGAAGTCCGAGATGGAAGTCATTTCGCTGGCGAGGCTCTGCCTCCAGCCGGGGGGAACGGCGGGGTAGCCGGAGAAGTCGTGCTTCATGTGGTGCTCGAAGGTCACCACTGCCGCCAGGTGGGGGATCCCCGGCGTTTCGATGAGGCAGCGGGCGCCCTGGTGGGGGTGGCGGCGCATGATGCGCCACTCGGCGTCGGTAAGCTGTGCCGGCTTGGTGAGAATTTCCCGGGGGACGAACATCTTGCCGATGTCGTGGAGAAGGCCGGCGATGCCGATCTCCTGCAGGAGCGGCCCGTTGATGCCAAGAGACATGGCCTGGGCCAGGTTGAGGATGCAGACGTTGACCGAATGGGCAAAGGTGTATTCGTCCATGTCGCGCAGCGGTGCTAGGGCCATGAGGGGGCGGGCCTGATCCCGCAGGGCGATGATGAACCCCCCCACCATGTCCGCGATGCCCGCCGCATGCAGTTTCCGGTTCCGGGCAACTCCCTCGTAGATTTCCGTTACGCGGGCAACCTCCTCGGCCGTAAAGTCGGCGAGGGGGTCCTCCTCCCCTTCCTTGCCGGCCAGGGAGAAGCGCACCTCCACCCTTCCGAATCGGATATGCACCGTGGAGCGGATCTCTTCTTCCGTCCGTCCTCCGGCAAGGGCTGCCGCCAGGGCAGCCAGTTCCCCGGCCGTTACCCCCCGTAGAAATTTCACGTGCCCAATTCCCCGCGCCCTCATCATTTCCACGAACCGACCCACGTAGAGGCCGGTATCGAGGGGGAAATCCCCTGCCAGAAGCTCATCGCCGATGATGACGAGGGAAATGTCGGGCTCGGCCTCCAGGGCAGCCGTCAGGCTGTCGAGGGCAGCGCCCCGCAGCCGCGACACCTGGGGGTGGTCGAAGGAATAGAGGGCCGCGCTCGACACGGCGGTCACCAGGTGCCGAACGGCGTGGCGAAGCGGTTCGATGGCGGTCCGATTCATGGATGCCTCTCCCCCATGGCCCGCAGGATCTCCCGGGCGGCCTGCTCCACCTCTGGCACCCCGGAGGCGGCCGACTCATGGAGCAGCGGCAGCGCATCCGCCGCCGGGTACCGGGCAAGGGACCGGACGATCTCGGCCTTGAGGCGGACGAGGGAGGCATTGCGCAGGATGCTTCGGGAGCGGAGATGGCGGGCGAGTTCGGGGAGGACCGCCGGGTCGCCGGTCTCGGCCAGGGCCCTTACCACGGCGCAACGGATATCGAGATCGGGGCCGGTAATGGCCCCCCTGTGCAGAAGCCCCAGCAGCCGTTCCCGCACCTGGGGGTTGCGGCTGCGGTCGGAGAGCTGGATGGCGGTCAGAAGCGATTCCCGTTTGCGGCTCCCGAGCTCCCACAGGAGCATCCGCTCCCCTTCCGGGTCGCGAAAGTGGACCAGGGTCCTCAGGGTTTCCTGTCTCACCCGGTGATGGGGGTGGTCCAGGAGCGGGCGCAGGGGCTGCACTACGACCGGATCGTTGAGCCCCCGGAGAATTGCCACGAGGTTGCGGACGTAGAACCAGCGGTTGTCGCCCAGCCTTGCCACGGCTTCGTCCCGGGCCGCGTGCCCCATCCCCAGGAGGCACTCCATGTAGTAGCGCCTGAGCGACATGCTCTCCTCCCCGGCCAGACGGTCCAGGAGCGGCGCCACGCACGGCGTCCCCACGCGTGCGATGACGGCGCGGATGTCGTCGTAGCGTTCCTTTCCCCACACGGCGGGGGCATTGGTGAGGGAAGCCATGAAGGCCGGGGTGTCGACCACCGTCAGGATCCTCTGCTGGAGCGGTGTCGACACCATTTCCCCGGGGAGGGGAAGGTGGTCGCAGATTTCCCTGAGGGCCGTGAAATCCCCCACCTCCAGATAGTACGCGCAGAGTTCACCGAGGCTCTCCCCCATGTCGTCTGCTCCGTTCTCGTCGGGGGCCGATTCCAGGATATGGAGGATGATGGCGCCCACCTTCGCCCCCTGGTTTTCCGCCACCATCAGTTCCTTCAGCTCCCCCGACTCGGCGAGCCCCGAGGCGATCTTCCCGGCGGCCACGATCTGCTCCAGGTTCCCCTGGTAGACCTCAGGCACGTAGGGGGCGAAGTTTCCCTCCCGGAAAATGGTGCCCAGTTTCTGTCCCACCCTGGCGGCCTCTGCCCGGGAGAGAGGGGTGTCCCCCCAGTCGGTTCCCTGGGAGGAGACGCCGAGCCTCTGGCAGAGGCTCAGGATGATCGGGGGGACGGCGGCCTTGCGGTCGTTCAGTTCCGCAAGGGTGTCGAGGATGATTTCGTTGCCGACGGACGATAGGACCTGCCGGGCCGCCTCCGGGCGCTGGGCAAGGGTCCTGAAGGCGTTGCCGAGGAACTGCCGGCGCAGATCCGGGTTGAGCCGCTCCACCAGAGCGGCGAACCGATCGGCGTACTCCCGGCCCGGTCGTCCCTCGGCGGACTCCCGTTCCATGCGGCGCATGAAGGCGGTGATCACCGCTTCGTAGCTCCTGTCCGGGCGGTCCTGGCCGTTGGTGAAGTGGCCGTTCAGCAGCCGGGCAAGGATGAGCGGGTCCATGGGGGGATGCTTTCGGGTCGCATCGCCGAAGGGGTCGAGGGTGCCGTCCAGGAGGCCCCGGACGAACTGCTCCCAGTGGGAGGACGGACCACCGCTCCCCTCCGGCAGGCCCGCAAGCCGCTCCTCCTCGGTGATCCGGAACAGGTCATAGTCGACCCCACGCACCTCCAGGCGGGAAAGCCCCTGCGTTGCGGCGACCGCCTCGATCCCGCCGCGTGCACCGATCTCTTCGCGACTGCGGGAGAGAATCGCACAGAAACGGAGGAGTTCCTCCGCCTCCAGGTACCGGTGGCAGGTGAGGGAGACGATCCCCCGGTCGGAGAGGACCCGGGCGAAATCGCGATAGACGGGATTCTTGCGGTCGAGGGTGAAGTCACCGAACAGGATCGTGTTGCGGGCAATACCGAGGGTCACGCTTTCGGTGCCGTCCAGGAGCCGGTCCAGAACCCGCGCCACCTTGTGGGCCGCGTCCCGGGTGACCGGGTGGCCCGCAGGGTAGGTGGTCACGTGGCGACGGAGGATGTTCATCTCGATGACCAGCGTCGAGATCATCTCCATGTTGATGTGAGTGTGGGTTGATTGCACAGGGCTGTTTCCATTGCGTGAATTGCCTGGTCCGATAGTAGTCCACTGAGGCCTGTTTTCGCAAGGGCCATGCCCCGATGAGGGCGAAATTTGCGTTGCAATGGCCTCGCGAACGGGGCTAAATAGGCTCAAGAACAATCCCGTGAGGTCTCCCCCGTCATGCTTGCCACCGTGTTCCCGTTCATCTGTGTCCTCCCGCCCCTTGCCTACGGACTCATGGCCCTGGCCTGTGCCCGGTCGTACTTCGGCCGCAGGCGCCCCGCACCGGGGCACACGCCCCCCATCTCGATCCTCAAGCCGGTCAAGGGGATGGACGCCGGGAGTTTCGACAACTTCGCCTCCTTCTGCCGCCAGGAGTATCCCGCCCCCTGGCAGATCGTCTTTGCCGTCGCCGATGCCGCCGACCCGGTGATTCCCGTCATCCGGCGGCTCATGGCGGAGTTTCCCGCCAGAGACATGGAACTGGTGGTGGATGCCACCCTCCACGGCCCCAACCACAAGGTTTCGAACCTGATCAACGTCTTCCCCAGGGCGAAGCACGATCTCATCATCGTCTGCGACAGCGACATCCGGGTTTCCCCCGACTACCTCCGGGAGGTGGCGGCCCCCTTTGCGGACCCGCAGGTGGGGCTTGTCACCTCCCTCTACCGCAGTTCCGGCGTGCGGGGCGCGTCCACGGCCCTGGAGGCCATGGGATTCACCGTGGAGATGATCCCCAACGTCATGGTGGCCATGAAGCTGGAGGGGCTCTCCTTTGCCCTGGGTACGTCCATGGCGGTTCGGCGTGAGGCCCTGGTGGGGATCGGCGGATTCGAGGCCCTGGCGGATTATCTGGCCGACGATTACCAGCTCGGCAACATGGTCCACCGGGCGGGGTGGCGGCTGGAACTATCCGACTGCTTCGTGGAGAGCGTCATGCACCGGGAGGATCTGGCCACGGTCCTCTCCCGCCAGCTCCGCTGGTCACGCACCATGAGGGTTTCGCGTCCCGGCGGCTACCTCGGTTCCGGCATCACTCAGCCTTTTCCCCTGGCGTGCCTCGCGCTGGCCGCTTCCGGATTTTCCGGCGCCGGGTGGGGGGCTGTCTTCCTCCTCTACCTGGTCCGCGCCGCCGTGGTCCTGATCTTCAGCCGGAGCTACGTGAAGGACGGCATCTTCCCCCGCTGGCTCTGGCTCCTCCCACTGCGGGACGCTCTCGCCTTCGCCACGTGGGCCCTGTCGTTCGCGGGGGACCGCGTCCACTGGCGGGGCAACCTGTTCCGGCTCCTTCCCGGCGGCAGGATCGTGGAAATCTGAACCACCCTACGCGTAGATCATCTTCCTGGTTATCCCCCCGTCCACCATGAATTTGCGTCGGCGACGAAGCCTGCCTCCGGTGACAACGGCACCTTTCCCTTGAACGGCATGGCTTCCTCCTTCCCGGCACAGATTGTGCTAAATTATACCTGTTTTCCGCCTTCTTTTTTCATGCCGTTGTTTGTTACTATGGATTGGTAGAGCGCCAGGTGGTGCTGGAAGGAGAGACGATGGAGCATCGCACGTGCATCGCCAGTGTTGCGGAGATAATGACGCGGCCCCACTGGGTTTTTGACCTGGATGGCACCCTGACTGTGCCGGTGCATGATTTTGCGGCCATCCGGGCCGACCTCGGCATCCCTGACGGGGCCGACATCCTGGGGCACATCGATTCACTTCCCGAGAGTGACTCACGGCGGCTCCACCGCAGGCTCGACGAGATCGAGGATGAGCTGGCGGCCCGGGCCGAGCCGGCGGCAGGTGCGGTGCGGCTCGTGGAGACGCTCCACCGGCGGGGGAAAAGCCTCGGCATCGTCACCCGCAACACCAAGGGGATCGCCTTGCGGGTGCTGGAAACCATCGGTGTCGGGGGGCGCTTTGCGCCGGACTATGTCCTGGGGCGCCACGATGCCCTGCCGAAACCGGACCCCCACGGCCTTGCCATCCTCTCCACCCGGTGGGGGGCCACGGGCGGGTCGATGGTGATGGTGGGGGATTACCTCTTCGATCTCCAGAGCGGCCGGGCCTCCGGCGCCGCCACCGTCCATGTGGACCGGAGCCGCAGCTTCCGCTGGCCGGAGCTGACCGACATCGCCGTGGAAAGCCTGGAGGAGTTGGCGGAGCTCGTGCGGAGCGCGGGATGACCGTTTCCGGGCTGGGGCAGTGCTGCTGGGATACCCTCGCGGTGGTGGATGCCTACCCGTCCCCCGACAGCAAGGCAGAAGCCGTAGCCTGGGAGGAGCAGGCCGGCGGACCCACTGCCACGGCGCTGGTGGCCCTGGCGCGGCTCGGGGTTGCCTGCCGCTTCGCAGGGGTGGTGGGGGATGACGACGCCGGCAGGCGAATCCGCCAGGCCCTCGACTCCGAAGGGGTGGACGGAGCCTTTCTGGTCGCCAGGCGCGGAGGAGAATCCCAGCGGGCATTCATCATGATCGAGCGAGGGAGCGGCCGACGGACCATCGTCTGGCGGCGTCCCGCCGGCGAGCCGCTTGAGCCCCGAGAGGTGCCGGATGCCTTCCTTGCCGGAAGTTCCCTCCTTCTCCTGGACGGGCTCATGGCCGACGCGTCGCTCCATGCCGCCCGCAGGGCGCGGCGCTCCGGCATCCCGGTCATGGTGGATGCGGGGCGGATGAGGCCTGGCATGCTCGACATCGCCCGGCAGTGCGATTACGTGGTGGCTGCGGAGCAGTTCTTCCTCGACCTGGGGTGGGATCGCACGTCGGGGCATTTCAGGGCGCTCTCCGCCGGTCTCGGCGCGCCGGTGGTCACCGTGACCCTCGGCGCCGGGGGGAGCCTCACCTGGGAGGGGGGGGAGCCGTTCATTGTCCCCGCCTTTGGGGTGGAAGCGGTGGACACCACCGGGGCAGGCGACGTCTTCCACGGCGGCTACGGCTACGGCATTCTCCAGGGGTGGCGCGTGCGGGAGACGGTCATCTTCGCGTCGGCCCTGGCGGCCATGAAGTGCCGTCAAGTGGGGGCTCAACGGGGAATACCTCGTTTCCCCGAGGTGGCCGCCTTCCTGGCGCGGCGGAATATAGCGGTGCCACCGAACTCAACGGCAGGGGCAATTCATGACGCAGTTCAGTCTTAAATCCCGCATGGCTCTTGGGGTTGCCCTCCTGTTCCTCTGCTTCGGCTCGGTGACCGGTTTTTTTGCCCTCGCCTATTTCCAGCAGAAATTCAAGGAAAGCATTTTCACCCACCAGGAGTCGCTCCTCTCTTCCCTTGCCAGTGACCTGGACAACAAACTCCTCTTTGCCCAGAAATCGCTTCAGGCATTTGCCCCAAAACTGACGCAGGAGGTGCTCGGGAATGAGGAGACGCTCCAGCGGGCCCTTGACGACAAGACCACCCTGCATCTGCTGTTCGATGCCCTTTTCGTTTTCTCTCCCGAGGGGAAGCTGCTCATTGAAAGTCCCCCAAAGCTCGAAATCCGGGGTAATGATTATTCCTTCCGGGACTATTTCAAGAAGACAGTTGCGACCGGAAAGCCCCAGATCAGCACCCCTTACGTTTCCACCTATTCCCCGGGCCATCCGGCGGTCATGCTGACGTTTCCGCTGTTCGACGCCAGCGGCCGCATGACCGCCATCCTGGCCGGCCATATCGATCTGCTGAAAGAGAATTTCCTGACGGACCTCGGGCGCGTGTCCATCGGCAAGAGCGGCTATGCGGTATTGGCCGACGGGAACCGGACACGGCTCATACACCCGGACACGTCGCTCATCATGAAGCAGGTCCAGGCGGGGCTCAATCCGCTCTTCGACCGGGCAGTAGCCGGTTTCGAGGGGAGCGGAGAGACAATGAACACCAGGGGGGTTCCGGTCCTTGCTTCCTACAGGCACCTTCATGCCGTCGACTGGATTCTGGGGACAATCTATCCCCTTGACGAGGCCTATGCCTCCCTCTATCGGGCGAGGGCGTATTTCGTGAGCGCCATGGTGCTGGGGCTCATCCTGATGCTCCTGGTGAGCTGGTATGCCATGCATCGCCTGATTGCACCCCTCTCCCGCCTCACCGGGCATATCAAGGCACTGACTGCCGGGTCCGAGGGGCAGGAGCCGGTGCCGGTGGAGTCCCGCGACGAGATCGGCACCCTTGCCACCGCCTTCAACACCATGATGGGCGCTCTCAGGGAAAAGCAGGAATCGTTGCGTACCGCCGTTACGCGGGCGGAGGATGAGCGGGAAAAGGCCGACGCCATCATCGCTGCCCTTGGTGAGGGTCTCAGTATCCAGGACCGGAACTTCCGGGTCCTGTACCAGAACGACGAACACCAGAGGATGACCGGCGGCAACCATGTGGGGAAATTATGCTACGAGGTCTACCGCAAATACGACCACGCCTGCGATGACTGTCCCGTGGTCCGCTGCTTCGCGGACGGCAAGGTCCACACGCAGGAGCGCAGGAACCTTCCGGGGCGCCCGGCAGAGTTTGTGGAGATTTCCGCCTCACCGCTGCGGGATGCCAGCGGCGAGATCGTTGCCGGCATAGAGCTTGTCAGGGACGTCACCGCGCGCAAGAAGACAGAGGAGCAGATCCAGCGGCTCAATGTGGAACTGGAGCAGCGGGTGGGTGAGCGGACCGAGGAGCTGCAGCAATCGGTGAGGGAGATGGAGACCTTCTGCTATACGGTGTCCCACGATCTCCGCACCCCCTTGAGGGGGATCCACGGGTTCAGCTCGATACTCCAGGAGGATTACGCCGAGCGGCTCGACGAGAGCGGCAGGGAATGCATCCAGCGGATCGCCGGCGCCGCCAACCGCATGGGTGAGCTGATCGACGATCTGCTGGAGCTGTCCCGCGTGAACCGGGACGAACTGCGCCGGGTCCCGGTGGATCTGACCACCCTGGTCCGGGAGATTGCCGACGACCTGACCCGGAGCCACCCTGAGCGAAAGGTGGAGTTCGTCATCGAGCCGGGACTCCGGGCAACCGGCGATCCGTCCCTGCTGGGGGCTGCCCTGTCGAACATCATCCATAATGCGTGGAAGTTCACCTCCCGCAATCCCGCTGCCCGCATCGAGGTGGGTTCCCGCGCCGAAGGGGGCGAGCAGATCTTTTTCGTGGGGGACAACGGGGTGGGGTTCGACATGGAGTACGCGGACAAACTCTTCCTCCCCTTCCATCGCCTCCACGCGGCCGAGGGTTACGAGGGGACCGGCATCGGCCTGGCCACGGTCCAGCGGATCATCGAGCGCCACGGTGGGCGGGTCTGGGCCGAGAGCGAGCCGGGGAAGGGTGCAACGTTCTTCTTTACCGTTGCGGGTTGACGCTGAGCAGGCCCTTTGCAGGCTAGTGCTTGTAAACCTTACATCATCGCTTAACTAAAGAGTTCCCTCCCCCCTGGCGGGGGAGGGTTAGGGTGGGGGGGAAGTTGCCATTACAACTCAACAGTTTGTACCTTCACCCACCCCCTAACCCCCTCCCGTCAAGGGAGGGGGGGACTACAGGGTACTAGTCGAAGTCGATCCGGTAGGTAATGTCCGCCCCCAGCTCGGCGCCGGCCTGGGTTTCGATCTCCAGCCGCTTCGTAAGCCGGTAGCGCAGGACCACCTGGTTCCGCTCGCTGAAGAGTGACCTCCCGTAGCTCAGGTAGAGATCGGGAGTCAGATATTTCCCCACCGTGACCATCGTTTCGCCGATCCCCGCCGTTGCCGCCGTCGACGCAGCATCGCCGGGGGTGACGTCAATCTTCCGGTACCCCCCGTAGGACGTCCCTTTCGCCGCGGAGACGTCGAGCACGTCAATTCCCACCCGCTGTTTCAACTGATCCTGAAGGGACACCGACTGTCCCGCCGACAGGAGCGCTCCCGCCGCCTGCATCAGGAGGCTGGTCTCTCCCTGCCCCGCACTCAGGGGGCGGCCCAGGACAATGTAGGAGAGGATCTCCGTGTCGGGCATTGCCGGCTCCGAGTAAAGCTTGACTACCGGCTGGTCCGGGGTTCCGCTCACCGTCACCCCTGCCTTCACGTCCCCTTCGGTGCGCAATGCCAGAAAATCGAGTGTTGGCCGGTTGATGGGCCCCCCTGCGTAGAACACCCTTCCCCGCACGATCTCCAGCTTCACCCCGTAGGTGCTGTAGTACCCCTTGATTACCCTGATGGCGCCGGTGCTCGTGACCCTGTCGGGGCCGAGGATCGCCAGGTCCACGTTCCCTCCGAGCTGGGCGTCGATTCCCGCCGTCTTGACGATCACCCGGTCGCCGAGCGTCACCCCGACCCGGATGTCGAGGGCCAGGGGAAACTGAGTCTCGACGGGAGGAGGCGCACCCTCGAGAATTACGTCGGGGCTCGCCTGGGAGGGGCCGCCGGTTCCCGCCGCGGTGACCAGGAGCTCGGGGACGAGGAGCTGGCCCCGGACCGCCACCTTGGCGGGAGTCCCCTCGAAGGTGAGCTTCGGGGTGGCAAGCATCTGGAGCTCGGGGACGTTGACTGTCTGGAACCGTTCGCCGGTCACGGTGCCCCGGTAATGGGCAACACGCCACTGGTCGAGCGTGATCACGGCGGTGGCGGTGAGAGATCCGGGGCCCGACGTGGCCCTGAGGGATTCAATGGTAATCTCGTTGCCGGCGAGCCGGCCGTTCATGGCAACCCCGTCGAGGCGGATGCCCGCCGGGGGGAGGTAGGCGCCGGCATCGGCCAGGGCGAAGGTGCCGCCGAGCCGGGGCGTCTGCCACGTGCCGTCGAGGGCGAGATCGAGCCGGAGCGAGCCGTGGCTTTCCTGGACGAGCCCCGGGAAGAGGGCGGTGAGAATCCCCTGTTCGCGGAACTCTCCCGCCAGGGTGGCGCGGAGCGGCCCCTGGGGGGAGAGGGTTGTCGGGAGCCGGGCGGGGAGGGGGAGCTGGAAGGTTCCCTTGGCCTGCCCGTATTCGGCGAGGGTCAGGGAGAGAGTGCCCGCCAGGGCAGTGTCGCGCCAGCTCCAGGAGGTGTCGGCCTGCCGCAGCCGGGCCGTGTACTCTCGCTCCCCGTCGTGCCAGCGGACGCTTCCCTGGCCGATGGCCGCCGTTCCCCGGGCATCGATGCGGGCGTCAGGAAGGAGGCTCCCCGCAGCCTCACCGGCGAGGCGTCCCGTAAGGGTGAGGGTTTCAGGGAGCCACGGGCGGGCCAGGGCCAGATCGAGCCCCTGCCACGAGGCGGTGAACTCTCCCCGGTCGGGGATGGCGAGGCGGGCCGGGCCGCGGGAGGAGAAGCGGGCCTGCAGCGTCCCTCCGCCGGCACTTCCCAGGTCGAGCCGCGCCTCCATCCCTTCCGGCCCCCCCTGGAGGGCGAGGGACAGTTTCGGGACAGCAATCTCCTGGCCCCCTGCCGTAACCGCAGCCTGGGCCGCGGCGCTGCCGGTGAATGCCAGCCGGTCATCGGCCTGGGGCCGGGCGCCTGCCGCGAGCCCCCCACGCCAGGTGACGGAAAACTCCGCACGGGCGCCGGATGCGGTCATCCCTCCTTCGGCTCCGGTCCACCGGAAGGCGCCCGAGGCGAGGCTTCCGCGCCCCGCGAGGTCCATGCGGTCACCCGGCAGAAGGTGTGCCGTCGCGTTCCCCGAGAGACGTCCCGCAAGATGAAACTCCCGGGGGAGCCAGGGGGCTGCGTGGGCCAGGTCCAGCTCCTGCCAGGTGCCCCGGACGGTTCCCTGCAGCGTGTCGCGGGCCAGATTCGCCGCCAGTTCCAGCCGCTCGCCTCCGGTGCCGGCAAGAACGAGGGGGGAAAGAGTAATGGCGTTGGGGGTGACGGCCAGCTCTGCCGGGGCGATCAGGCGCAACGGCCCCACGGGGTCGTTGGCCGTGAGGCGGGTGATCCGCCCCCGCCAGCTGCCGTCGGCGTAGCCGCCGGCGAGGGTTGCGGCAGCGGAGTGCGCGCCGGAGCGAAGCTCCCCGTCAATGGTGTGCCGGGGGAGGGTGCCGGTGGCGGAGATGGTGGCGGTGTCGGCCCGGAACTGTCCGGCGGCGACCCCCGCCAGGCGGACGCGGGCGTTGAGGGTCCCCGTTGCATCATTGGCGAGGCTTGCCGTGAACTCCGTGGAGGCAATGGCCGTGTCGCCGGTGCCCAGCTCCTTCCCGGTGCCTGCGATACTTCCGCCCAGCCGGTCATTGTGGTAGCGGGTCCATCCTTCGAGGGCGAGGCGTCCGCGGGTGTCGGGGACGAGCGCCCCCAGGTCGGTGACGGCGGCTTTGAAGCTGATCCTCTCCTGGAGCGCACCGTGGGCGTCCAGGTCGAACCCCCTGCCGTGGAGGGCCAGCTGGTTGATCTGCAGGTCGTTGCCGTCGGAGCGGGCGTCCAGGGCGCCGGTGAGGGGGTGCCCCCGCAGGCGGCTCTCCCGCAGGGTGAGATTCACCCCCCCCGTGGGAAGAAGGGTGCCGGTCCAGCGGGCGTCCCCGGTGAGGTCCAGGTTCACCGCGCCGTTCCAGTCGGGGGTGATCCGCCCCGGGTCGAGGCCTCGCCCCTGCAGGGAGCCGGCAAGGGCGAACCCTTTGCTCCACCCCAGGTTCAGTGCCCCGTTTACTCGCCCACCCAGGAGGTCCCCGGCCAGGGAGGAGAGCGCCATTCCCCTGTCGGTACCTGCCAGGGTAGCGGCCAGCCGTGCGGCCCGCCACCCTTTGCCGGTATTGGCCAGGTCGAAGTGCCCCCGGTAGTCCCGCCAGGTTCCGGCGAGGACCACGGTGCCGGAGAGGTCCGTGGCGGTCTCCGTCTCCGGGGCCAGGTCGAGGGAGTCGAGTCTGGCCCGCAGGTCTGCCACGGGGTCGCCGGCCGTGAGGGTGATGGTTCCGTCGGCGGTGACGGTGCCGCGCCTCCCCGCTTCGGCGAGGCGGACAGCGCGGAGGGTGAACCCCGTGCGGGTCATTCCCACCTCTCCTGTCAGCGTTGCGGACCGCTTTTCCCCCCCTGAGGCGGTGAGGGAGAGGGGGCCCGCCATCTGCTCGGGGGAACGGGCCGGCGTCAGCCGTGTCGCCAGGGTGAAGTGATGGAACCCGGCGACCGCGTCAGCCATGGCAGCGGTGAGGTCGGCCCGGATGACCGGCCGTTCGAAGCCCGCCACCACGTGGCCGGTTATGGTGCCGGTCGGGCTTTTTACGGATAGTCTGCCGACCGTAAGGGTCCGGTCGTGCCAGGTGACTATGGCGGACAGGTTCCCCAGATCCTGGGTCGGCCCTGTCCGGCTCCGGTAGCGGAGCCCAGTGATCCCCAGGGTGTCCACGTAGCCGTCGATGCGGGCCGCGATGCCGGTGACGGTGGGCCAGGCAAGGTCCGGGGCGGTGATGCTCGGGGGGGCGTTGTCCTGGATCATGACCCGGTCCAGGGAGAGCTCCGCCACCGCCACGATTCCGGAGAGGAGGAGAAGGGGCTGCCACCGGAGCCGGAGCCGTTCCGCCTCCAGATACCCCTCGGACCATGTCAGGCGGACTCCCCCGAGGCGCAGATCCCTCCCCGCGCTCCCCTCAACCGTATGTGCGGTGATCGTGAGGGGGGTGAAGCGCGACACTGCCGACAGAAGCCGACGGGCCCCCTCCGGCGTCCCCAGGAGCCAGCGGCCGGCGACGACCCCGGCGACCACGGCGGCCAGGAGCAGAATCATGAGAAGATAGGCAATGGCCCGTTTCACAGCTCAAACCCTATGGTGAGGTGGACGCGGATTGCCGGATCGTCCTCGTTGATCTGCCGGGCCACGTAGAGGTTGATGGCTCCCACCAGGGTATAGTAGTGGATGCCGAACCCCGCGCCCTGGTAGAGGTGGATTTTTGCCAGGTCGTTGAAGGCGTTCCCCGCGTCGTAGAAGAGAGAAACCCCCCAGTTGGTGAAGAGGGCTCGCCGGAGTTCCACGCTCCCCTCCAGAAGGTTCCGGCCACCGACCACATCCCCCGAGTCGTCCCGGGGGCCGAGGGATTTGTAGGAATAGCCCCTCACGCTCCGGTCGCCACCGGCGAAGAACCGCAGCGACACCGGCAGATCTGCCAGGGGATCGTTGAGGAAGGTGAGGCCTCCGGCGACCCGGGTGAGGAGGGAGAGGCGCCACGGCAGCGGAACGATGGCACTCCCCTCGGCCCGCAGCTGGATGAGCCCCGTATCGGACCCCAGAAGCTGGTGGGTGCCGCTTCCCTCCACCATGAAGCGGTACCCCCGGGTGGGGCGGACCAGATTGTCGAAACGGTGCTCTGAGTAGCGAAGGCCGGGGAGGACCAGTAGGGAGCTGGAGTCTTCGTCGCCCACGGTGAAGCTCTCCTGATGGACCCTCAGGAAGGCGGTGCCGAGCTTTCCCCTCCCCATGCTCCGGTTCACGCTTCCTTCAAGGGCCACCAGGCGGCTGACGTAGGTGCTCACATCCTCCCGCTGGAGGTTGAGCTGCAGCGCGGAGTAGGTCCTGGTGTCCCGGGGGGAGGGGATCACGTAGCTGGCAGCGATCCCCTGGAGGCGCTCCGAGAGGTAGAGTTGGGAGTGGAACTCGTGGCCCAGGTCCAGGACGTTCAGGTGGCGATAGGTGAGGGAGCCCCGTACGCCGGTGTCGGTGCCGTAGCCGATCCCTGGCCGCAGTCGCTGGGTCGGGCCGGGCTTGAGGGTGATGGTCACCGGCACCCGGTTGTCGAGGGCCCGCTCCCGATCGGGGGTGATGATCACCTCGGTGAAACGCTCGGTGTTGGCGAAGTTGAGCTGGGTTTCACCCATCTTTGAGTAGGAGAAGGGGCGGCCCGGGGTGATGGTGACGTGGCGACGGAGAAAGGCGTCGGGATAGCGGGGCGCCCCGGTGATGGTGACATCGCCGAAGCGGTAGAGGGGACCCGTGTCGAGGACGAGCCTGATGCGGGCCTCGGTCCGGTCGGGGTTAATGCGGATCTCGCGGGTTGTGAAATCTGCGTCCAGGTAACCGAGGGCCTGGGCCTTGGACCGGAGGACCCCCTTGGCCTCCTCGTAGTCAGGCTGGATGAGGATGTTGCCGGTCTGGAGCGGGAATTGGCCGGCAAGCTCCGTCAGGGTCGTGTTGGTGTCCCCTGCGCCGGTCAGGGTCACCTGCACCTCGGCAATCGTCACGGGCTTGCCGGGGTCGATGGTGGCCCTGAGGAGGTAGTTCCCTTCGGCGGGTTCCTCCAGGGAAGTGGTGACCCGCGCCCGGTAGTAGCCGTAAGGCTCCAGGGCCCCCTTCACCCGCTCCTGGGCTTGGCCCGCGAAGCGCTCCAGCCACTGGCTGTCGATCTTCCCGTCCCGCACGAGGCCGTGGGGAAGGGCGAGGGCCTTCTCCACGTTTTGCAGAGCCTCTCCCTCCACCCCTTCCACCACCACTTCCACCGGTTCCTCGGCACGGAGGGGGGCCGCGCCTCCGAACAGAAGCCAGAGGAGCACTGCAGCCACCAGCCCCTGCCGGATGAGGAGCGGCCAGAGGGGGATTTGCCGGGAGGGGGTTGTTGAGGCGTGGAGGGGGGGGTAAATTGCCATCTTTGTCCTGTTCCGGGTGATTGCTTCTGATACCATGGCGGTTTCAGTGGACAAGTGTATCGGGTGATGGCTGGAAAGGCAATGCCGGCATTTCCCCGTGAGAAGGGAGCACGCAGCTCTTGACAACGGCTTTTGTCCCGTTCATGGTCAGGGCATCATCGGAAGGAGGACTCTACCCGAAATTCCTCCTGCCCCCCAAGCACTCTTCCTTGCTTGAATTAATTAATGTTATGGGTATACTCGGATGAATTTTTTCGCGTGTAAATCCTACAGAAGGAGAAACGATAATGCTTTTGAGATATGCAATAGTCACCTTCGCCATAGTAGCCATTGTTCCATCCGCTCTGGCTTCAACCTATGTCGATGTTGGTGATGATATTTATTACACCCTTTCCCGCCTGGAGGCGGAAGGAATTTTGAAGAGTGGGGCACTGACGACAAAACCCCTGAGCCGCAAGGAAATTACTCGTCTCCTGCAGGAAGCCGAGGGCTATTCCGGAAGAAAAAGCGAGGTGGTTCAACCTCTGATCGATACATTGAAAGAGAGGTTCAGGGATGATCTTGACGATAAGCAATTCGTTAAACCAGCAGATAACATCTATGGCAAATTTTCATACTCCGATTCGGATATTCAGGTTCTGGACTACAACAACGATGGTGACCGGTTCGAAAAAGGGGCCAATGTACGACTCGGTTTTGCATCACGGGCAGAATTCGACTGGCTCGCCCTCTATCTTAATCCGGAATTCAGGTATTCAGATGACACTACGGAACTCATCGCACTCAAAGCCTACGGGGTTCTCCACGCACTGGGGCTGGATCTGATTGCTGGCAAGGATTCGCAGTGGTGGGGCCCGGGGTATCACGGATCGCTTCTTCTCTCTAACCACCCGGAACCGCTGAAGATGGTGAAGCTCACCAATCCGCAGCCCGTCCTTCTTCCTTGGGTGTTCGAGTATCTTGGCCCAGTTCAATTTGCCTTCTTCGTCTCCCAACTGGAGGATAATCCGAAGGGAGTGGCGGGGAGGGTACCCGTTTCTGAGCCGTATTTGTGGGGGATGCGCCTCACCCTGAAACCCCACCCCTTCCTTGAGATCGGGCTGGGGAGGACCGCCCTCCTGGGTGGAGAGGGACGGCGGGCGGACCTGGAGACATGGCTGAAGAGCTTTAGCGGAGAAGGGGAAAACGACCCGAGCGAATCGGGAGATCAGCGGGCGGGATATGATGTAAAACTGACCCTTCCCTTCCCCTGGCAGCCAGTCCAAATGTACATGGAGGCAGCAGGTGAGGATGAGGCCGGGGGCCTGCCATACAAGTGGGCTTACCTGGCCGGGATCTATCTGCCGAGAGTGGCGGGCCTTGAGCGGGTCGACCTGCGCGCCGAATTCGCCACCAACCACGTAAGCGGATCCCCGAACGTCTGGTATAACCACCACATTTACGGGCAGGGCTATACCTACAAAGGAAGAATCATCGGCCATCACATGGGGACCGATTCGCGGGACGTCTTTGTCGAGGCATCGTATCTTATTCCGGAACGATCCGGGCGGATTTCCCTTTTTTATGACCGGGAGGAGCACAACCTTTCCGGGAGTGTCCGGGAGAAAAAGGATGAGTTCGGTTTGAATGCCGGGATAAGACTGACGAAGGAGTTAGAGCTGAAGGCATCGTATGAGTATGGAAGGGTCAAAAACCTGGGGAATATCGCCGGTGATGACAGAGAGATAAACAGGATCGCCAGTGAGATTACGTATAGATTCTGACGTCCGCAATTGGCACCGGGAGGCGCGGCAGGCACTTGGCAGCAATGCCAGATTCGTTCGGGAAGAGCGCCAAGGCCTTCTAATCCTGCGGCAGCGTACCCCCGCCGCCGAGGCCGCTCTGGCGTTCTTGCTCCCCGACCCTGACCAGGCCTTCGATCATTCTCACATTCTCAAGCCCGGCAGCCGCTCCCATGTCGGAGTGGTGGAGATTGCCGGCGTCAGGTATGTGCTTAAGCGTTACAATTGCCGAGGCTGGGGTTACCGTATCGGCAACGCCTTCCGCCGCTCCAGAGCTGTGCGCACCTGGCTGGCTACCTGGCAGTACCTTGTTCGCGGTATCCCCGTTCCTGAACCCCTTCTATGTCTCGAGGAGCGTCGTTTTCGGCTTTTGGGGCGCTCCTACATCCTCATGGAGTTTGTCGAGAACGCCGTCTCCCTGCTGGAACGCTGGAAGCAACTGACTGACACGGAGAAGGTTCGTTTCGGAGAGTTCTTCGGTACCCTGCTGGGCACGATGCACCGGGTTGGGATGCTCCACGGTGATTTGAAATGGAACAACATCATGGTGACAAACGAGCCAACTTTGGAAACCGTCCGCTTGGTCGACCTTGACGGTAGCGCTGCTTCTGGCGGCTGTAATTTCCCACGCGCGCGAAAGGATTTGAATCGCTTCCTCAAGGACCTGGACCGGGAAGAGGGGAGCGTTCCTCTGCGCAACCGCGTGATCGAAGCATGGCAGAAGGCTGTAATTTGAATGGGCCCGCGTGGGGCAGCTGCCGGAATTGAACCGGCGTCACTGCCGTTCCGTAGATTGATCAGTCGAGGTTCTTTAGAAGGAGGGCATAGCGAAGGCGGGAGCCTTCGAACCAAAGAGGTACATCCATCGCGACGGACGCCCCGTGACGCTTCGCCATTGTGTCAAGGTCCGAGCGTCGGAGGGTGTGCCCGGGATTTTTGCCGCGGAGGCGGCGCCCGCGACTCTTGAATGAATCGTGATCGTAGTAGGACAGGATTACGAAGCGCTTCGATACGCGAAGGAGCTCGCCGATCAGACGCTCCTGTTCAACGCCTGAAAGGTGATGTGTCAGTCGGTTGCAGAGGATGCCATCAACGGTGCCTTGCTTCAGAGGGATCAAGAACGCGGAAGCCGTAAACCAGGCAAAATTCCCCTGGGAACCCATTGTCTGCCGTGCCGTAAGAACCTGGCTCAGGCTGAGGTCGGCCTGGAGAAGAAGGTCGGTTGCTTTCGCCAATGGACCACTGACCCGACCGCCGCCACAGGGGATGTCGAGCAGTCGGTGGCAGCGGGGCTGGGATACCAGTAACTGTTCGATACGGCTAATCTCCCGACGCGTCACGCAGCGCTTGGTCCACCGGCGTTCATACCTCTGCTGATACCGTTCCCCGATACTCACATCCAGAAATTGCTCCTGATAGGCAGTGCTTGACTGACTGTCGGATTCGACGCCCCACAGCTCACTTGAACCTGCTTGGGCCAGCAAGGGGATCCCATCAGCTACCTCATAGCTGCGCGAGCACATCTGACAGGTTAGTCCGGCTCCCTGGCGGGCCAGATCCCCCCGGCATTCGGGGCAGGCAAGCAGTGGCAGAAGGGAAGCAAGGGGGTGGTCATTCATGGATTGAGTGGTTTTGGTTTCGTCGGCCACAGGTTTATCGCTGTTCAAGGTAGGTCATCCTCCAATAGATAGTACTTTGGCAATCAGTTCTTTGTCTTTGTTCGTCAGGTGAGTCTGGTTGCGGTACCAGAGGTAGAAACGCAGACGTGTTGTTCGAGAGAGGTGCTGGGCCGCCAATCGATCCAGGCTCGCAAGATCCTTTACGAGAAAATGCCTATGCCTTAGAGGCAGCTTGCGGCTGCCGCTTGGACAGTCAATAAAAAAGACGCGGGGTGTTTCCGTCGTAGTGGCCAGGATATTCCGCCACTTCAGATCGCCATGAGTGAAGCCATCCTCGTGGATGCGTCGCACGTAGTCAGCCAGCGATCGCAGTACCTGAAGCAGCCATGGTCGATTGTGGAACAGAGCGGGTTGCGTGCGAATCAGAGTCTGAAGGTCGGTCGCCTGGTGGACCCCTTCGGTGATGATTGCGCCCCGGCGAAACAACCCCAGCATGCTCTGGCTTCCGTACCCGACAATCCGTGGCACTGGAATGTCCATCCGTGAGAAATAGGTAAGGTTGCGGTATTCGGTGATGGGTCTGCTCCGGCCTAAGGCCTTCCACCGGTGCTTGCCCTGCGCTCGATAGCGTTTGACGTAATAGTCGCGGCCGCCGGCAACTACTCTGATGGTCTCGCAGAACTGGCCTCCCGAGACGATCTCCCCGTCCATCTCAAAGACACGGTCAAAGCTCGAGAAAAGCTCCATCTCGGTCGTGTCGTCCACTTCGTGGTCAAGGTTCCACTGTATGGTATTGACGGCGAATCTCATGTCGCGATTCTCTGGCGCCCCAGCTGTTTATGCCTTCCCGAAGAATAAGGTCGTTAGTCGATTATTATCTGAGGATAGAGGAGAGAATAGATGAGAGGATAGCGTTGGTTTTTGCGAGGAGTAAGAATACCACCCGAATTTAGGTGCCGTCAATTCAATTTTGGTAGATTTGGGACGGAGATTTTCCCCGACAGGCACTGCCAGTTACCGAAAAAATCACAGCCTGAACTGCCCGACCAGGCGCTGAAGCTCCTCTGACTGCCGTGAAAGCGTGGCCGCCGCAGTGGCTGTTTCCGTGGCCCCCCGGGCAGTCTGCTGGACTATGGCGGTAATCTGCTGGATGTTGGAGGATATCTCTCCGGTCGTGGCGGTCTGCTGCTCGGCGGCGGTGGCGATCTGGTTGATCTGCATGGTGACGTCGTTGATCTGCTGGAGGATCTGTTCCAGGGACTGGCCCGACTTGTCCGAGTATTTGGTTCCCTTCTCGACCTCTGCTACCCCCTCATCGATTGCCGAAACGGCCCCCCGCGTCTCATTCTGAATGGCCTTGATCATCTCGCCGGTTTCGCGGGTGGCGCGGGTGGTGCGCTCCGCGAGGGCCCGGACTTCGTCGGCCACGACGGCGAATCCTCGCCCCTGCTCCCCTGCCCGGGCGGCTTCGATGGCGGCGTTCAGGGCCAGCAGGTTTGTCTGATCGGCAATGTCCTGGATTGTCCCAATGATCTGTCCGATCTGGTCGGACCGGGAGCCCAGTTCCTCGACGGTTCTGGCTGCAACCTTGACCCGGCTGGCGATACGCTCCATGCAATCGGTGGATTGACGGACAACGTCGGCCCCCGACCGGGCGGCGTTGCTGGCCCGGCTGGAGTTTTCCGCGGCGCTCATGCAACTGGTGGCGATGTCGCCTGACGTGGCGGCCATCTCTTCACTGGCCACGGCTACCGTATTGGTCTGGGAGGCGACAGTGTCCGTCCCCGTGGCAATCTGGTCGGCGTTGGCCTGAAGCTGCCGCGACGCCATGGCAACCTCTTCCGACGTCTGCGATATCTGGGCGATGATCGCGCGGATGGTTGTCTGAAGGTTGCCGATGGAGCGGATGATGCTGCTGATTTCGTTGTTGCGCTTGGGTGCAATCGGATGCGTCAGGTCGCCGTCGGTCAATGTGGTCAAGTAGCCCACGATGCGCTTGAGCGCATCGTTGAGCGTCCAGTAGAGCAGGGCGCTGAACACGATCCCGAGCAGCACGAAAACGGTCGTGGATGCGATGGCCTGTGCCGTCGATAACATGCGCCCCGCCACGACGGCCATGATGATGCAGAAGCTGTAGCAGACGCAGAGCAGGAGAATCCGCGTGCGTATCGTCAGGTGAAGATAGAGATTTAATAAAAAGCCCATGGCCTCCTCCGACTTTTCTTGATCAGAATGGTTTTACTTTATTCTTATCGGCAGGTTGCGCCGTCACTGCAGTGAAAATCCCATCCCGCTGAAAAGAGCAGAGAGGTATGGAATTGAACGGGAAAACTGCGCAGGAAGCGACTTGACATATTGGAAGCCGGACCCCACTATGTCCCTCAACCAATCACGAAAGGATGCACCATGAGCACTTTACCTAACTGTCCGAAATGCAGTTCAGAATACACGTACGAGGACGGAACCATGTATGTCTGTCCGGAATGCGCCCATGAATGGGAGAAAGATGCGGCAGCGGAGAGCGCGGATAACAACCGTGTGGTGCGTGATGCCTATGGGAATGTGCTCAATGACGGAGACTCGGTTACCGTGATCAAAGACCTGAAGGTAAAGGGCTCATCTGCGGTGGTGAAGGTGGGAACCAAGGCAAGGAATATCCGTCTCGTCGAAGGAGACCATGATATCGACTGCAAGATTGACGGCATTGGCGCCATGCAGTTGAAATCGGAATTTGTCAAGAAGGCATAAGCGATCGAATCCTCTGACCGGTTTACAGCATTGGCGGGTTGATGGCAGACCGAACAGCTGAACGAAACAGGGGAATCCTGCGGGACGGCCTTGGCACCGCCTGGCCCATCTGCCTGGGGTATATCCCCATCGGCCTTGCCCTCGGTGTGCTGGCCCAGAAGGCGGGGCTCGGCCCCCTGGAGACGGCGCTCATGTCGACGCTGGTCTTTGCCGGCGGCTCCCAATTCATCGCGGTGGCGATGATCAAGTCCGGGGCCACCCTGGTGGCCATCGTGGCAACCACTTTCATGGTGAACCTGCGGCACGCCCTCATGAGCTCGGCCCTGGCGTTGCCCCTGAAGGGGGTTAGCCGCCGGTTCCTGGCCCTGTTCGCCTATGGGGTCACCGACGAGAGCTTCGCGGTCAACATGGCGAAGTTCCGCGCCGGCGGCTGGGATCGGTGGCGGGCCCTGGTGGTGAACCACGCGGCCAACCTCACCTGGATCGTGAGCACCGTGGCCGGGGCCTGGGTGGGAGATTTCATCCCCGCCGGGGCCTTTGGTATCGACTACGCCCTCACCGCCATGTTCATCTGCCTTCTCGTCTTCCAGTTGCGGAGTCGGTTCTATGCCATCGTCGCCGCCTTTTCGGGACTTGTGGCCACGGCCCTTTACGTGACGATCCCCGGCAACTCCCACATCGTCATTGCCGCGGTTGTCGCAGCCACGGCGGGCTATGCCCTGCGCCGGAGCCGCTCCGCCAGGGGGGCGCTCTGATGGATTTCCGGACCTACCTGGCCATCATCGTCGGCATGGCGCTTGCCACCTATCTCCCCCGCATGCTCCCCCTCGTTGCACTCTCCAACCGCCGGATTCCCCCGTGGCTGGCCGACTGGCTCGACCTGATCCCGGCCGCGATCCTCGGCGCCCTCCTTGCCCCCGGCCTTTTTGCCGGCGAGACCCGTGCGTTCGAACTGGGACGCCCGGAGCTGATCGCCGCGCTCCCTACCTTTGTCGTCGCCCTCAAAAGCCGTTCCCTCGGTCTCACGGTGGTGGCGGGGATGTTCTGCTACTGGCTGGCGGGAAAGGTCGTCTGAAAGGGGCGGGTTACATTTTGCTCCAGAAGTAAACCGCAGACCTCCAGGTGCGTTATACTCGATTAAGAACGGGCATCACTATCCAAGGAGGATCACCATGAAACGAATTTTAATAGCCCTTGCCGCCGTCGCCATCTGGGGGATTCCATCCATGAGCCAGGCTGCGCCCGCACGGCCGGGGGGGTATTTTTCCGGATTTCTCGGGGTGAACTTCCCCCGGGACGCCGACGTCTCCAGCACCGATTTCGTCATTAATGAGGAGTTCGACGACCGGGTGGAGTTCGACCCCGGTATCGCCGCGGGAGGAACCGCCGGGTACGATTACGGGTTGTTCCGTCTGGAGGGGGAGATTTCTTACCGGCACGGGGAGATCGGGGCGATCACCGACACTTTAAACAATGAGCGATTCCGCAGCGTGGACGGTGATGTCGGGACGCTGGCGTTCATGGCCAATGCCTTTTTCGATCTGCACAACGATACCCCCATCACCCCCTACGTGGGGGGCGGCATCGGCTTTGCCGTGCTGAATTTGAACGATACCACGGGAATTAACAGCGGAGGTGATCGTGTCATTCTCTACGACGAGGGTGACGACACCGTTTTCGCTTACCAGGTGGGGGCCGGGGTGGAGATAGCTCTCAACCCGATCCTCTCCCTCGACCTGGGGTACCGTTACTTCGGCACCTCAGAGGCCACCTTCGACGAAGGCCCGGTGACGTCAACCAGGATGAAGCTCGAGAGTCACAATGCGCTGATGGGGTTCAGGGTCAAGTTCTAGCCCCGAGCATCAGCCTCGCCGCGTCCCAGGTATAGAGGAAAAGCCCGGCCCAGATGAGGGCGAAGCTTGCCAGGTGGGCGCCGGTGAAGGGTTCGCCGAAGGCGAAGACCGCCAGAAGGAAGTGGAGCGTCGGCACCACGTACTGCATGAGCCCCACGGTGGCGAGCCGAAGCCGCTTGGCGGCCGCCGCGAACCAGATGAGGGGAACGGAGGTGATGACCCCGGCGCAGGCCAGGAGCACGGTGAGGTGCGCCGGTCCCGAGATGAAGGCGCTCCTGCCGCCATGGGCCAGCCAGCCGAGATAGCCCACGGCCAGGGGGAAGAGGAGGAGGGTTTCCACGGTGAGCCCTGCCAGGGAGTCCACGGGGGCCTGCTTGCGCAGGAGGCCGTAGAGACCGAAGGAGACGGCGAGGGAGAGGGCGATCCAGGGGAGTTCGCCGTGGCTGACCGTCAGGAGGACTACGCCGGCGGCGGCCAGAACGAAGCTTGTCTTCTGCTTGGGGCTCAGGCGCTCCCGCAGGAACACGACGCCGAGGAGCGCGGAGACCAGCGGGTTGATGAAGTAGCCGAGGCTCGACTGGAGCACCTTGCCGGCGCCGACGGCGTAGATGAAGACCAGCCAGTTGACGGCGATGAGGAGCGTGGTGGCGCAGAGGGTCATGAGGGTGCGCGGCTGGCTGAAGGCCGTCCGGACCCCCTCCCACCGCCGGGCCACGGTCAGGATAAGGGCAAGGGTCGCCACCGACCAGGCGATCCGGTGGGAGAGGACCTCCAGGGGCGCCACCCCTGCCAGGGCCTTGAAGTAGATGGGGAAGAACCCCCAGAGGAGGTAGGCCGCGAGACCGTAGGTTACTCCCGCGCGGGCCTCCCGCGCTGCGTGGTCCGGCGTTCCGGGCATTGTTGTCTCCTGGAGGGGTGTCGTCAGGGGAGAGATGGTTATTTCCTTCACTGGTCGCCCCCATGATACACGAGACGGATGCCGGCTTCAAAGTCCGGTGATGCCTCTTGCCGCCCCGCCGGGGCGGTGGATGCGCCGTGCTTCCCCCTGGCGATGGTGACCAGGGCGTCCCGATACCCCTCCAGCACCGCCTTGCCGCCGTGGGCAAAGCAGAACATCTCCCCCGGCTTCAGGAACCGGTCGCGGTCATCCCCCTCCTGGGTGAGCCAGACAATCCCCTCCCGGCAACAGAGCACGAGCCCCTGGGGGCTCCCCTCGATGGCTACCGTTTCGTTCCTGGGTAGACGCAGTTCCATGGCGATTTCTCCTCTCCGCAGGCATTTTCCCCTGAGCGGGCGGTCTGTGATGGTTGTCAGTATCGCCGATCACGGACAAGAATAACAGTTGCACAAAATAATAATTGTTACCGTTACAGATTGCGATGGTGCTCAACTGTTATGCCTGTAAACGGGGCGAACTGTTACGCTTGCGAAAAGATGCTTGACTTTGTAGACGACCGGTCTAATAATTTCTCCCATGGACAAGAACGAAACCCGCGCAACGATAATCCGCATCGGCACCGACCTCATCGGCCGCCAGGGATTCAACGCCACCGGAATCGACGCTATACTCCGGGAAGCGGGGGTCCCCAAGGGCTCCTTCTACTATTATTTCAAGAGCAAGGAGGAGTTCGGCCTGGCGGTGATCGACCACTTTGCCGATCGCTACGACCAGCGGCTCGACACCTTCCTGAACGACGAGGAGGTGACGCCGCTGAACCGGATCCGCAACCTGCTGGAGAGCGGTCTGGCGCGGCTGGAGCAGAACCAGTGCACCAGGGGGTGCCTCATCGGCAACCTGGGGCAGGAACTGGCCGATCAGAATGAGCGGTTCCGGGCGCGGCTCGAAGAGATCTTCAGCTCGTGGAAGGAGCGGTACGCCGCCTGCCTGCGGGAGGCCCAGGGGGCAGGGGAACTGGCGCCGGAGCTTGATCTGTCCGTGGTGGCGGGGTTCATCCTCTCCGGTTGGGAAGGGGCTGTCCTCCGGGCCAAGGTGATGAAATCGCCCCAGCCCCTGCGGGATTTTATCGTAACCCTTTTTGCGACGGTGCTCCGGAAAGTGTAGGGAATTTTTTTTGATTACTAGACGACCAGTCTAATTCGCTGGACGAGGAGGGTGTGCATGGAAAACGTGACGAAATTCAAGGCGCTGGTGGTGGAGAAGACCCCCGACAAGCAGTTCGTGCGGGAGATCCGGGAGCGGAGCATGGACGACCTGCCAACCGGCGACCTGGTGGTGCGGGTCCACTACTCGTCCCTTAACTACAAGGATGCCCTCTCTGCCACGGGGCATCCAGGGGTGACGCGGCAGTTTCCCCATACACCGGGAATTGATGCGGCAGGGGAGGTTGTTTCGTGCGAGGGGGGCCCCTTCGCCCTGGGGGAAAAGGTCATCGTCACCGGCTATGACCTGGGGATGGAGACCGACGGCGGCTGGGGGCAGTACATCCGCATTCCGTCGGCCTGGGCAGTGAGGCTCCCGGAGGGGCTCACCCTGCGGGAGGGGATGGCGCTGGGGACCGCCGGGTTCACGGCGGCCCTGTCGGTGCTGAAGCTGGAGCGGGCCGGGGTGAAGCCGGGCGATGGCGATATCCTTGTCACCGGCGCCACCGGCGGGGTGGGGAGCATCGCGGTCTCGATCCTTGCCGTCGCCGGCTACCGGGTTGTGGCATCCACCGGCAAGGAGGCCGACGAGGATTTCCTCAAGGAGCTCGGCGCTGTCGCTGTGATCGGACGTGACGAGGTGGTAGCCGGGGCGGAGAAAACGCTCCTGGCCGAGCGTTGGGCCGGGGCCGTGGATGTGGTCGGCGGTGCAACCCTGGCGGCGGTGCTGAAGAGCACCAGGTACGGCGGCACGGTCACCTGCTGTGGGCTCGTGGGTTCGCCGGAGCTGCCGGTGAACGTCTATCCCTTCATCCTGAGGGGGGTGAGCCTCCTGGGGATCGATTCGGTCCAGTGCCCCCGGGATACCCGCGAGGAGGTCTGGCAGCGGCTGGCCGCCGGCTGGAAGCCCGCTCGCCTGGCCGATATGGTGACCGAGTGCACCCTGACGGGACTCGAGGTGATGATCCAGGCCATTCTCCACGGGGGGATCACGGGACGTGTCGTGGTCAACCTGCGGGAGAGCTGAAAAAAATGAGTTGGCCAAGGAGAAAATGATGGTGAATTTGCCCAAGGGGCTGAAGGGATAGTTGCCCATGGAATCGAGGGAACACCGGGCGGGAAAACTGCTCATCATCGCCTGTACCATCAGCTTCGTATGCTTCTTCGGCTCCTACATGAGGATTCCGATCGTCCCCCTCTTTGCCACGTCGCTGGGGGCCGATGCGGCGCAAGTGGGGCTCATCAACAGCGCCTTCATGCTGATGGCGGGGGCGCTCTCCATCCCCTCGGGGCTCGTTTCCGACCGGTTGGGACGCCGGCTCCCGCTCTTGGGGGGGCTGCTTCTCCTGGCCGCCTCGTCGTTTCTTCTCTACTGGAGCAACAGCCCGCTGCAGATGGCGGGGATATACCTCCTCTTCGGCATCGGGCTGTCCGCCTTCTCGCCAACCCTCATGTCGTATGTGGCCGACGTCACCCCGCCGGAGGTTCTGGGCCAGGCCTACGGCTGGTACACCATGGCCCTGTACGGCGGCATGACCCTGGGCCCGGCCGCCGGTGGTTTCCTCGGCACGGCACTGGGGCTTCGGCCGGTCTTTCTCGTGGCGGGGGGGCTGATCTTCGCCATGTTCTTCGTGGCACTCATCTTCCTCCCCGCGCCTTCCACGGCCCAGGCCCGCGGCTCTGTCCGTCCCGCCATCCTGCCGGCCCTCATGGGGCTCATGGGAAACCGCCGGCTCATGGCCTGTCTCGTCGCTACCCTCGGCACCTGCTTCGGGTTCGGCATGTTCGTCACCTTCATGCCGCTCTATATCCGAAGCCAGGGTATGCATTCGGGACATGTGGGGTTCGTCTTCGCGGCCCAGGCCCTGGCTAACGCCATCTCGCGCCTTCCCTCGGGGAAGCTGAGCGACCGGGTGGCCGACCGGAGTGTCCTCGTGACGGTGGGGCTTGCCGTTTTCGCCCTGGCGCTCGCCGCCTTCGGCCTCTGCCGGTCCGTGGTCCCGCTCATGGGGGCTGCGGCGGTGATGGGGGTGAGCATGGGAGTCGCCTTCACCGCCGTCTGCGCGCTGATCGCCGATGTTGTTCCCCGGGAGCAGCGGGGTCTTGCCATGGGCTGCTACAATACCAGTGTTTATGCGGGGATGATGGTGTGCGCGGCCGGCATGGGGCCGGTAATCCAGCAGAGAGGTTTTCAGACGGGCTTTTTCCTGAATGGCGCGGTGGGGGTGGCGACACTGCTCCTTTTCACCACCCTCTACCGGCGGCCTGCGCCTGCATCAGTCTAAAGAAGGAGGAGATTGTGGAAACAATTCTTGCCGAGATCAGACGTTTTGTGGCGGAAAGCCCCGGTAACCGCTTTCCCGACGGCAGCGGCCCTTACTTCGATGCACCCCTTGTGGGCTTCGCAGCGGCCAATGACCCACTGTTCCGCGAGTACAAGCGAATCATCGGCGACTTCCACCTGACGCCGGCCGAACTCCTGGGGGGGGCGGCCACGGTGATCGTCTGGGTGCTGCCGGTCACGGAGGGGACCCGGATGAGCAATCGCCTGGAAAGCGACTGGCCCTCCCTCAAGTGGTCCCTCACCCGAAGCCACGGCGAAACCCTGAACGGCGCGCTCCGGCGGCACCTGGCGGCGTATTTGGAAGGGCTTGGCCACCGGGCCGTGGCCCCCCAGTACGCCCCCGCTTGGCAGGAGTTCACCGATACCCCGGTGGGCATCGCCTCCACCTGGTCCGAGCGCCACGCCGCCTATGCCGCCGGGCTCGGCACCTTCAGCCTCTCCGATGGCCTCATCACGGCGCGGGGAATCGCCCACCGGGTGGGGAGCGTCATCACCGACCTGGCGCTTCCTGCCACTCCCCGCACCGCCCCTGACCATCGCCACAACTGCCTCTGGCACCGCGAGGGGACCTGCGGCGTCTGCATCGGCCGCTGTCCCGTGGGGGCCATCACCTTTGCCGGCCACGACAAGGCCCGCTGCCGGGAGTTCGTCTACGGCGCCGCACCCCGGGAGGTGGGAGAGCGTTACGGTGTTCCCCACACCGGCTGCGGTCTCTGCCAGACCCGTGTCCCGTGCGAAGCGGCGGTACCGCCCGGAAAATAAAAAATAACAAAATTTTAACTGGACGGAGAGTGCTTCGGGATTTAATATGGAATGAACGTTCATTCCATATTAAGAGTGAGGCATTTCGTGTCAAAAGTAGAAAAGCGCGACGAGATCTTCCGCGCAGCCCTTGAACTCATCGCCGAGCACGGCTTCCACGGCGCCCCCATGGCAATGATCGCCGAGAGGGCAGGGGTTGGCGCCGGGACGATCTATCGTTATTTCGAGAACAAGGACGTACTGATTACCGAACTTTATAGTGAGATAGAGGGGCGGATCTACCCCGTCATCATGGAGGGATACCCGGAGATAAAGGCGTTCCGGGAGCGGTTTCTTCATCTCGGGACGGAGCTACTCAGGTACTTCATTGAAAACCCTCTCGATTTCCGCTACCTGGAGCAGTTTCATAACTCCCCCTACGGTGTTGAGTTCCGCCGGGACAGGCTCCTGGGGGAAATAGAAGAACGCTTCGTTTTTCGTGAGCTTTTCGAGGTAGGGATTGCCCAACAGGTCATGAAAGATGTTCCCCTGGCCATCCTTTTCGCCCTGGCTTTCGGTCCGCTTTTGTCCGTGGCGCGGGACCACATCCTCGGTTTTGTCACACTGGACGATGACCTTATTGCCCGAACTATCGAGGCTTGCTGGGACGCGGTCAGGAGATAGAGCGGACGAGGCGCCTGCTTTCTGATCTTAAAGAATGAACATTCATTCGTGATGCGACGGGCTGCAGGGGCAAGGCGCCGAATCTGCTGAGAGGGATGACGCTGATGACTATTTTTATCGCATTCATGATGGCGGTCTGGACGCTGACAGCACTCATCGCCTTCATGAGAAAAGACAGGTAACCGGCCGGTTGTGCCGCAAATTTATTCACATTATTGAGGTGTCCATGCAAGCAATGTACAGAACACGACTGATGGCCGTAGCGGGACTTCTGGCTGCCGGGATGATGGTGGCCGGGTGTGGCAGGAAATCCAATGGCACCCCGCCCCCGAGCGGCCCCCCCGAAGTGGGGGTGGTGACCGTCCAGCCCCAACGGGTAGAGCTCACGACGGAACTCCCCGGCCGTACCTCAGCTCATCTGATTGCCGAAGTACGGCCGCAGGTGGGGGGGATCGTCCAGAAACGCCTCTTCACCGAGGGTTCCGACGTGAAGGCGGGTCAGGTTCTGTACCAGATTGATCCCTCAACCTACCAGGCGGCCCATGCCAGCGCCAGGGCGGCCCTTGCCCGGGCCGAAGCCAATCTCATTCCGGCCCGGCTCAAGGAGGAGCGTTTCCGTGATCTGGTGAAGATCAAGGCCGTGAGCCAGCAGGACTACGACGACGCCAGCGCCTCGCTCAAGCAGGCCGAGGCCGATGTCGCCTCTGCCAAGGCGGCGGTGGATACTGCCCGGATCAACCTGGCCTACACCAAGGTGACTGCCCCCATCTCCGGCCGGATCGGCCGCTCCACCGTCACCGACGGGGCACTGGTGACTGCCAGCCAGGCGGCTCCCCTAGCCACCATCCAGCAGCTCAGCTCCATGTATGTGGATGTCACCCAGTCCAGCGCCGAGCTGCTGAAGCTGAAGCAGAACCTGGCCAGCGGCCTCCTGAAAAGCAACGGGGCAGCCCAGGCCGTGGTGAAACTCGTGCTGGAGGACGGCAGCGCCTATCCGCTGCCGGGAACCATGAAGTTCTCGGAAGTCACCGTGGACCAGAGCACCGGCTCCATCACCCTGCGGGCGGTCTTCCCGAACCCGAAACAGACCCTCCTCCCCGGCATGTTCGTGCGCGCCATCGTGGAGGAAGGGGTAAGCGACCAGGCGATCCTGGTTCCGCAGCGGGGCGTTACCCGCAATCCGAAGGGGGAAGCCACGGTCCTGGTGGTGGGAGCCGAGAACAAGGTGGAGTCGCGGACCATCACGGTCGCCCGGACCGTCGGCGACAACTGGCTGGTGAGCGGCGGGCTGAAAGCGGGCGACCGCGTCATCCTCGAAGGGATCCAGAAGGCAAAGCCGGGCACAACCGTAAAGGCGGTGCAGTTCGGAGCAAAGCCGGAGGCGGCACCAGCCGCAGCCCCGCAGCAACCCACTGCAGCCACTAAGTAAAGGAGCGCCCCCATGGCCAAATTTTTCATCAACCGCCCGATCTTTGCCTGGGTAATTGCCATCATGGTCATGCTGGCGGGTCTCCTGGCGATCAAGACCCTGCCGGTCTCCCAGTACCCGCCGATCGCGCCGCCCCAGATCACCATCAACGCCATGTATCCGGGCGCCTCTGCCCAGACGGTGCAGGATACGGTCACCCAGGTCATCGAGCAGAAGCTGAACGGCATCGACAACCTGATCTACATGTCCTCCACCAGCGACTCGGCCGGGGCCGTGGCCATCAACCTGACCTTCAAGGCCGGCACCGACCCGAACATCGCCCAGGTGCAGGTGCAGAACAAGCTGCAGCTGGCCACGCCGCTCTTGCCCCAGATCGTCCAGAGGCAGGGAATCCAGGTGGTCAAATCCACCAGGAACTTCCTGATGATTATCGGTCTGGTGTCGGAAGACGGCTCCATAAGCCGGGATGTCCTGACGGACTACCTGGTGGCCAATGTCCAGGACATCATCAGCCGGACCGAGGGGGTCGGCGAGGTTACGGTCTTCGGCTCCCAGAACGCCATGCGGATCTGGCTGGACCCCGCCAGGCTGAACAACTACCGCCTCACCGTCAACGATGTGATTGCGGCGGTACAGGCCCAGAACGCCCAGGTATCGGCCGGCCAGTTCGGCGGCAGCCCCTCCGTCCAGGGGCAGCAGCTGAACGCCACCATCACCGCCCGCACCCTGCTCCAGACCCCGGAGCAGTTCAATGACATCATCCTGCGCACGAACCCGGACGGCTCCACGGTGAAACTCAAGGATGTGGCTCAATCCAGGATCGGCACCGAGAATTACGAAATCGAGGCCCGCTACAAGGGGAAACCCCTGGGCGGCATGGCGCTCCGGCTGGCGGCCGGCGCCAACGCGCTGGATACGGCGGAGCGGGTCAAGACCAAGATGGAGGAGCTTTCCCGCTACCTTCCCGCCGGCATGAAGGTGGTCTATCCCTATGACACCACCCCCTTCGTCAAGGTCTCCATCAAGGAGGTGGTCAAGACCCTGGTCGAAGCCGTGTTCCTGGTCTTCATCATCATGTTCCTGTTCCTGCAGAATATCCGGGCCACCCTCATTCCCACCATCGCTGTGCCGGTGGTTCTTCTGGGGACCATGGGGGTGCTCTCGGCCGCCGGCTTCTCCATCAACACCCTGACCATGTTCGCCCTGGTCATCGTCATCGGCCTGCTGGTGGACGACGCCATCGTCGTGGTCGAGAACGTGGAGCGGATCATGTCCGAGGAGGGGCTGCCTCCCCGTGAAGCCACCATCAAGTCCATGGGGCAGATCACCAGCGCCCTGGTGGGTATCGCCACGGTGCTGACCGCGGTCTTTCTCCCCATGGCCTTCTTCGGCGGCTCCACCGGGGTCATCTACCGCCAGTTCTCCATCACCATCATCTCCGCCATGATCCTTTCGGTGCTGGTGGCCTTGATATTGACCCCGGCCCTCTGCTCCACCCTGCTCAAGCCGATCGAAAAGGGACATACGGCCGGTGAGTGCGGCTGGTTCTGCCAGTTCTTCCGCTGGTTCAACAAGTGGTTCGACTGGGCGCGGGGAAAGTACGAAGGGATCGTGGGCCGCTCCTTCGGCAAACCGGTCCGGTACCTGGTGGTCTACGGCGCCATCGTGGCGGCCATGGCCATTCTGTTTCTGCGGCTCCCCACGGCCTTCCTCCCCGACGAGGATCAGGGGTTCCTCGTGTGCCAGGTGCAGCTCCCCGCCGGCGCCACCAAGGAGCGGACCATCAAGGTGATCGAGGAGCTTGAGCATCATTTCCTTGAGAATGAAAAAAAGACCGTGGAGGCCATTATCACCGTGGCCGGGTTCAGCTTTGCCGGTCGTGGCCAGAACATGGGCCTCGCCTTTGTCAAGCTGAAGGATTGGGAGCTGCGCCCGACCCCCGACCTGAGGGCGCCGGCCATTGCCGGCCGCGCCATGGGGGTTTTCTCAAAGATCAAGGACGGCATGGCCTTCGCCTTTTCACCCCCGGCAGTGGTGGAGTTGGGGCAGGCCAACGGCTTTGACTTCATGCTCCAGGACCGCAGCGGCCTGGGCCATGACAAGCTCATGGAGGCCCGCAACCAGCTCCTGGGGATGGCCATGCAGAATCCCAAGCTGATCGCGGTGCGCCCCAACGGCCAGGATGACTCGCCCCAGTTCAAGCTGGACATCGACGATGTGCGGGCGGGAGCCCTGGGAGTATCCCTGGCGGATGTCAACAACGTGCTCTCCACTGCCTGGGGCAGCTCCTACGTCAACGATTTCATCGAGAACGGCCGGGTCAAGAAGGTCTATCTCCAGGCCGATGCCAAATATCGGATGGTCCCCGAGGATATCGGCACGTGGTATGTGCGCAACAACAAGGGGGAGATGGTGCCGTTCTCGGCCTTTGCCACCGCCCGCTGGCAGTACGGCTCACCCCGCCTGGAGCGCTACAATGGCATCCCGTCCATGGAGATCATGGGACAGGCGGCGCCGGGGGTGAGCACCGGAGAGGCCATGGAGGAGATGGAGAAGATGGCGGCCCAGCTGCCGACCGGCATCGGCTTCGAGTGGACCGGCCTCTCCTACGAGGAAAGGCAGGCGGGTGCCCAGGCCCCGGCCCTCTACGCCATTTCGCTCCTGGTGGTGTTCCTGGCGGTGGCGGCCCTCTACGAGAGCTGGACGATCCCCTTCGTGAACCTGCTGATGCTGCCGCTGGGCCTGGTGGGGGCGGTTACCGCGGTGACGCTACGGGTGCTGCCAAACGACGTCTATCTCCAGATCGGCCTCCTGACCACCGTGGGACTTTCCACCAAGAACGCCATTCTGATCATCCAGTTCATCAAGGAGCAGATGCATCAGGGGCACGAACTGGTCGAAGCCACCCTGTCGGCAGTCAAGATCCGGCTGCGGCCGGTCATCATGACCTCTCTGGCGTTTTTCTTCGGTACTCTGCCGCTGGCACTCACCACGGGGGCCGGGGCAGCAGCCCAGAATGCCATCGGCACCGCCGTCACCGGGGGGCTCCTTTCGGCCACCTTCATCGACCTGATCTTCATTCCGTTCTTCTTTGTCATGGTGTCGAAACTGTTTGCCAAAAAGCAGCCCGCCGTGCAGCCGGCCGCTGAAACAGCGACGGAGGTGAATTGAGATGAACATATTTGGAATAACACGGAGCAACGGAGAAACGGAGAAACCGATGGGTTATAGGTCTGATCCCGCAGTTGGGAATATATCGTTTATGTCCAGGGTTTTGCTCAGATTCTGCTCCGTTGCTCCGTTGCTCCATGTTTCAATTGGATTTGTCGCTTTTGCAGCCTTGAGCGGGTGTACCACCATGGCCCCCAAATACGAGCAGCCCGCCGCCCCGGTTCCGGCCGCATGGCCCCAGGGCCCGGCCTACAGGGAGGCGGCGGCCGTGGCGGAGAAGCCTCTGGCCGACATCCCCTGGCAGGAGTTCTTTGTGGACGGGAAGCTGCAAAAGCTCATCGCCCTGGCCCTGGAGAACAACCGCGACCTGCGGGTCGCGGCCCTTAACATCGAGCGCTCCCGGGCCCAGTACCGGATCCGGCGCTCCGATCTCTTCCCGAAGGTGGACGCCAACGCCGACGGCAATTTCGCACGGGTATCCGAAGACCTTACGCGCACCGGCAATGCCGAGACCATCGACGAGTACAGCGTCGGCCTCGGGGTCAGCTCCTACGAGCTGGACCTCTTCGGCCGAGTGCGGAGCCTCAAGGACCAGGCCCTGGAGGAGTACCTGGCCACGGAGCAGGCCCGCCGCAGTGTCCAGATCAGCCTGGTGGCCGAGGTGGCTTCCAACTACCTGACCCTGGCCGCTGACCGGGAGCGGCTGAAGCTGGCCAAGGAGACCCTGGAGAGCCAGCAGTCCTCCTACAACCTCACCAAGAGCCGTTTCGATGCCGGCGTCTCCTCGGCCCTCGATCTCCACCAGGCCCGCACCAGCGTGGAGTCGGCCCGGGTTGACATTGCCCGCTTCACCACCCTGGTGGCCCAGGACGCAAACGCCCTGAACCTGGTGGTGGGCTCGCCGGTGCCGGCGGAACTCCTTCCCGCGGCCCTCACCGAAAACCTCACCGCCATGAAGGACGTGGCGCCCGGCCTGCCGTCCGACGTGCTGCTGCGCCGTCCCGACATCCTCCAGGCCGAGAATCTGCTCAAAGGGGCCAATGCCAACATCGGCGCGGCCCGGGCCAACTTCTTCCCCCGCATCACCCTGATTTCGAACGTGGGCTTCGGCAGTACCGACCTGGCAGGGCTCTTCAGTGGCGATACCTTCACCTGGGCCTTCGCGCCGCGCATTTCCCTCCCCATTTTCACCGCCGGAGCGAACCAGGCAACCCTGGAGGTGGCAGAAGCAGACCGCAACGTCGCCGTGGCCCAGTACGAGAAGGCCATCCAGACCGCTTTCCGTGAGGTGGCCGACGCCTTGGCGCAGCGGGGTACAATCGACGACCAGCTCGCGGCCCAGCAGTCCCTCACCGACGCCACCGACGAGAGCCACAAGCTTTCTCTGGCCCGCTACGACAAGGGGGTCGACAACTACCTGCAGGTGCTCGATTCCCAGCGGGCCCTCTACGGCGCCCAGCAGAACCTGATCGGCGTCCGCCTCGTCCGCCTCCTCAACCAGGCGACCCTCTACAAGGTATTGGGTGGCGGCGCCCCCGAGTGAGAGGGACGTCCACCACCGTGGTATAGTTTTCAGGGGCGTGCTGTCGCTCTCGGCTTATCGAGGGTAACAGCGCCCCCCCACGACATCCCTGACGACCATCGGGACAGGAACGCCAAAGCTTCACGCCTCCGACCTCCCCATAACCTCTCGCCATTCAGGATGAATGAGGAGGAAATGACCATGTATCAGCGAGTACTTCTGGTCGATCCGGCCACCGGTTTTTACAAAACGAAAAGGTACGGCTTCGACCGCTATTTCGGGCCGGTGGATCTGGGGATTCATCTCACCGAAAAGTACCGGAGCCTCAATTTCGGCGTCGGCATCTTTGCCGGGTCCATCTTTCCGGGGTCCAACCGCCTGGTGGTGACCGGGTTTTCCCCTTGCTGGCAAGGGTATTACATCAGCTCCATGGGGGGCGCGGGGCTGGTCTTCAACAACCTGGGGATTAACATGCTCAGCCTGACGGGGAAGGCCCCGGTCCCGTCGGTTCTCTACCTGAACCGCAACCACGGGGAGGAGATCGAGGTGGAGGTGGTCCCCATCGATGCTGAGGCCGTTTGGAAAGAAGGGCGAACGGGAGTCTACTCCCTCACGGATAAGGTCTACGAGATGTTCGGCGCCCGCTACGAAAAGGACCCCCGTATCCTTGCCACCGGCCCGGCGGCCCTCCACACCGACATGGGGGGAATCATGTCGGTCCCCATCACCAGGGGGAAGATCAGTTACGTCGACACCTGGGCCGGCCGCGGCGGTTTCGGCAGCGCCATGGCCCGGGAGTACGGCATCGTGGCGGTCATCTATGGCGGCACGGCGGCCGACGAGGATTTCCGGGACCACACGGTGGCCGATGAGTGGTTCAAAGACAAATACAACCTGCGTCTCATGCAGAAGGACCTGGAGGTGACCACCAAGTACCGCTACGACGAAAAATTCAATACCGGCGGCACGTTCGGCGTGAACTACGCCACCATGGGCGGCCGGATCATGGCGTTCAACTACCGCACCATCCACCAGACCGAGGAGGAACGTACCTCCCTTCACCAGACGTTCATCGTTGACCACTACCTCAAGCAGTTCAACGAAGAGACCATCGCCAACCGGCAGCAGGCCACCTGCGGCGAGCCCTGCGCCGCCGTCTGCAAGAAGATGAACGGCGGCTACAAGAAGGACTACGAGCCGTACCAGACCATGGGGCCCCTGTGTGGCATATTCGACCAGCGGGCCGCGGAAAAGCTCAATCACCACTGCGACGCCATGGGCTTCGACGCCATCTCTGGCGGAGGGGTGCTGGCCTGGCTCATGGACCTTCTGGAGGTCGGGCTCCTGACCCCGGAAGAGTTGGGGGTGACCAGGGTTCCGCGGTGGGATGTGGCGGCCTTCGACATAGTCAACGACTCCCTGCACAACGCCGAACTGGGGTGCGAGCTGATCGACGCCATTCTGGAGCGGCGGGGCATCCTCGACTTCCAGGAGGGGGTGCGCAAATGGAGCCGCATCCATTCCCGCGAGAAAGGTACTGCGCTCCACGACCGGCTGGTCTACGTCGCCTTCAGCCGACGGGGGTGGATGGTCCCCAACCAGTACTGGGTTTCCGGCGCCCTGGCCCCCATGGCCATCATGGGGAAGTATTACATGATCTACAGCTTCGATTTCGTCCCCCCCCGGACGCTGGGGAGGATGTGCGCGGATCGCATGAAGAAGGAACTCATCCTCGACAACCTGGGGATCTGCCGCTTCCACCGGGGGTGGGCTGAAGAACTCCTCCCCGAGGTCATGGGCTCCCTCTACGACTGCCGGGAGCAATTCATGCGCGCCATCGACGTCCTGGCCAGCCGCCTGCACAGCCGCAACAGCCCCATATTCTGGGAGTCGGAGCGGGACATCGACTTCATCCACACGTTCCTGAAACGGAAGAAGGAGGTGGACCAGGACGGACGTCCCGAGCTTGCAGAATGGCTCGAAAAGTTCGACCGGGACCGGGTAGAGGCCGCCCGGGAGTTCTGGTACGAGACCCTCAAGGGGATCGACGAAAGCCTGCGGGAATTCTTCTGAAGCGACGAGATGCACGGAAGTGACAGATGGTGTCTGGAGAATACCGAAAGAAGAGAAAGAATCTCAACCTGATCCAGCGGAGTCGATTATATGAAAATAGCAATAGTCGGTGCCGGAGCGTTGGGACTTTACTACGGTGCGCTTCTGCAGCGGGCCGGTGAAGACGTCCATTTTCTCCTTCGCAGCGATTACGAGGCAATCTTCCAACACGGCCTGAAGGTTTTTTCCATCAACGGCGATTTTTCCCTACCCCACGTTAAGGGATACCGGGCTCCGGACGAGATCGGGCCGGTGGATCTGGTGTTGGTGGGGCTGAAAACCTTTGCCAACGACCGGTATGAAGAGTTGATCCGCCCGCTGGTGGGGGAGGGGACCCAGATCCTGACCCTCCAGAACGGCCTGGGGAACGAGGAGGCGCTGGCCTCCCTTTTCGGCGCCGGGCGGATCATCGGCGGGGTGGCCTTTCTCTGTTCCAACCGGGGAGAGCCGGGGGAGGTGCACCACCTGGGGTCGGGCCGGATCATCCTGGGCGAATTCCTCCCCCGCGACGGGGGGCGGATCGAGGAGCTGGCCGCCATGTTCACCAGGGCAGCGGTGGATTGCCGGACAACAGACGACCTGAAGCGGGCCCGCTGGGAAAAGCTGGTCTGGAACATCCCGTTCAATGGCCTGTGCGCCCTGGTGCAGCAGCCGGTGAACCTTTTGCTGGCGCGGAAAGCGAGCAGGAAGCTGGTGCGCGAAATCATGCACGAAGTGATCGCCGCCGCCAATGCCCAGGGGCTTGCCACCCCCATTGCCGAAGGTTACGCCGACAGTATGCTGGAATTTACCGACAAGATGGGGGAATACCGGCCTTCAATGCAGATCGACCGTGAAGAGGGACGGCCCTTGGAGATTGCCGCCATTTTCAGGACGCCCCTGGCCTACGGTGCCCGGCAGGGGATAGCCATGCCGCGGGTGGAAATGCTGGCGACGCTGCTGGAGCAGGTCGCCAGCTGAAGTCTGGAGTCCGCGTCCCACCGTGATTCACCAAGCACGAAGGCCCGCCAGATTGATCTGACGGGCCTTCGTGCGTAACAGGAGGCTGGGGTTACTCGTTCCAGCCTTCAGGATGGACGTCGCCGATTTGCTCCCAGTGCTCCGGCGAACGCCAGAGGCTGGAGAGGATCAGCTCACGCATGTGGAGGAACTCCTTGGGGAGGCGGTCAAAGAGCTTGACGAACAGCTCCTCGTGAGAGATGAGCTCGTTCTGCCAGACGTCGCGGTCCACGGAAGTCAGTTCGTTGAACTTCTCCCGGGTCATGTCCAGCCCGTCCCAGTCCATGTCCTCGTAGCGCGGCATCCATCCCAGGGGGGATTCGATGGCCGCTGCCTTCCCCTGGACCCTTTTGACGATCCATTCGAGGACTCGCATGTTGTCGCCGTAGCCGGGCCAGATGAACTTGCCGTTGGCGTCCTTGCGGAACCAGTTGACGCTGAAGATGCGCGGCGGCTTTGCGATGGAGCGGCCGAACTGGAGCCAGTGGCTGAAGTAGTCGGCCATGTGGTAGCCGCAGAAGGGGAGCATGGCGAAGGGGTCGCGGCGCACGTTGCCGGTGGCGCCCACTGCGGCGGCGGTGGTTTCGGAGCCGAGGGTGGAGGCGAGATAGACGCCGAAGCTCCAGTTGAAGGCCTGGTAGACCAGGGGCACGGTGTCCTTGCGGCGGCCGCCGAAGATGAAGGCGCTCATGGGCACTCCCTTTGGGTTTTCCCAGTCGGGGTCGATGGAGGGGCACTGGGATGCCGGGGAGGTGAAACGGGCGTTGGGGTGGGCAGCCGGGCGGCCGCAGCCCGGGGTCCACTCGTTCCCCTGCCAGTCGGTGAGCCGTGCCGGCGGCTCGTCGGTCATTCCTTCCCACCAGACGTCGCCGTCCTCAGTGAGGGCCACGTTGGTGAAGATGGTATTGGCGGCGCAGGAGGCCATGGCGTTGGGGTTGGTCTTGACGTTGGTGCCGGGGGCGACGCCGAAGTAGCCGTACTCGGGGTTGATGGCATAGACCTGGCCGTCGGGGCCGGGCTTGATCCAGGCGATGTCGTCGCCGATGGTGGTGACCTTCCATCCCTTGTCCTGCATCGGCTTGGGGGGGATCAGCATGGCGAAGTTGGTCTTGCCGCAGGCGCTCGGGAAGGCGGCCCCCACGTAGGTCTTATCGCCGGCGGGGGACTCGACGCCGAGGATCAGCATGTGCTCCGCCAGCCACCCCTCGTCTTTCCCCTGCTTGGAGGCGATGCGCAGCGCCAGGCACTTTTTGCCCAGGAGTGCGTTGCCGCCGTAGCCGGAACCGAAGGACCAGATGGCGCGCTCCTCGGGGAAGTGGACGATGTACTTCTCCTTGTTGCAGGGCCAGGGGGAATCCTTCTGGCCCGGCTCCAGGGGGGCGCCCACGGAGTGGAGGCACGGGACGAACTCGCCTCCGCCGAGGACATCGAGAACGGCTTTGCCCATGCGGGTCATGATCCTCATGTTGACGGCAACGTAGGGGGAGTCCGATATTTCAATGCCGATCTTGGCGATGGGGGAGCCGAGGGGACCCATGCTGAAGGGGATCACGTACATGGTGCGTCCCTTCATGCACCCCTTGAAGAGACCGTGGAGCTTCTCCTTCATCTCCTTGGGGGCCATCCAGTTGTTGGTGGGGCCCGCATCCTGCTTGGAGATACTACAGATGAAGGTGCGGTCCTCGACCCGCGCCACGTCGATGGGATCGGAACAGGCCAGGTAGCTGTTGGGGCGCTTCTCGGGGTTCAGCTTCTTGAAGGTGCCATTCTCAACCAGCAGTTTGCACAGCTCGTCGTACTCCTCCTGGGAGCCATCACACCAATGGATGCGGTCAGGCTCACACAGGGTCCTGACTTCCTCCACCCACTTCAACAGCTGTTCGTTTGCTGGTAAATCGTAGCTCATGCCGATTGCCTCCTTGTGCCATGTAAGAGTTGGGCCCCCACGATTCACCGCGGGATAGACAACAATGATAGACTTTAACGGTGTTTCATTCAATGCGAAATTCACTTTCAGCAAATTTTTTTAGCGAGGGTCAAGGTTTCCGCGCCGCTACCGCCGGAAGACCAGCGCTGCCCCGGCCATGAGCAGGAGCGCCCCGGCAAGCCGTTTGCCGTCCAGGGGGGCGCCCTGGAAGCCAAAGAGACCCAGGTGGTCCATCAGAAGCCCCGTGATGAGCTGGGATGCGATGATGGCGGCCATGGCCGCGGCCGTGCCGATGCGCGGCACGACGAGAATGGTGAGGGTGACGAATGCGGCACCGAGAAGTCCGCCGGTGAGCTCCCACCACGCCGCGCCCGAAATGGCCCGCAGGCTGCCGCGTCCCCAAAAGGAAAGCGCCACGGCGAGGACGAGAGTTCCGACGGCGAAGGAGATGAAGGAGCTTTCGATGATCCCCACCTTCTGGGCGAGGCGGGCGTTGATGGACGGCTGGAGCGCCAGCACGGCGCCGCCGCACATCATGAGGAGAAACAGGTGGAGGTTGGACATGGGTGCTCCTTGGCGTGCGCTGTTAGGGATACATGACGGCAGATTGTACGTCTCCGTGACCCGCAACGCAATCCCCGGACACAAAAAAGGGGAAGCTTTTCGCTTCCCCCGTACTGCAGGCGTCCCGTTATCCGTCACCCTGGTTACTCAACGGTAATCTGCCGGACCGTGCTCGACTCGGTTCTCGGGATTCGCACCTCGAGCACGCCGTCCTTGAAGGTGGCCTTGATCTGCTCGGCATCGAGGCCATCGGGGAGGCTCAGGGTCCGGCTGAAGGAGCCGTGGGACCGTTCGAGCCGCAGGTAGTTGCTCCGTTCGATTTTCTCCTCGGTGGTCTTTTCACCGGAGAGGATCAGATTGTTGTCGACAATCCGGAGATTGAGGTTCTCTTTCGTGATGCCCGGGAGTTCGGCCTTCACCACCAGTTGGCCTCCTTCCTCGAACATATCGACGGCGGGCATCATGTCACCCCGATCACCCAGTTCGTGGAACATCTGCCTGAACGGCGTCCAGTTCATGCCAAAGAAGGGACGGTTAAGCGATTCCTCGAACCACCGTTCCATCTCTCTGAGCGGGGAGAGTACGCTCACCTCACCGCTTGTCTCCCGGGGTTCACCCGTCGTCATTGCTTTCGTTCTATGGGTTCCGGATCCCGTTGTCCGTTTGGTTTCCACCGATTCCCCGGTGTCTTTGCGGGACACTGTCCTGAGTTCAGTATGCCGTCTCATGAATCAACACCCCTTTCTTTATTGGTTTATTTCTGATTTCAGTATACTCAATTGATAATGAATGTCAATACCTTGGAGCCGGCGTCGTTGACAGGTGCCAGTGGGGGGTGTAGATAACCTCCATGAGCAGAGACGGCACAGGAGAGGGGCAGCGCCCCGAGAGATGGCTGCTTGATGGGGCCCGGTGGGTGAAGGGGGAGCTGGTCCGCGCCGTGGGGTGGGCCTTTGCCGCCGGGCTCCTCATCGTCCTCCAGGCGCGGCTTCTGGCCCGGGCTTGCCATGAGGTGGTGATAGGCGGGGCCGGCGTCGCTGAGGTGGCGCCCCTGGCCGGCGGGGTGGCGGCGCTGGCGGTGGCGCGGGGTCTCCTGGTCTTTTTTTCCGAGCGGTGGGCAGTGGCCGCAGCTGCCCGGGTCAAGGAGCGGGTGCGGAGTCTCCTCTACCGCAGGCTTCAGCTGCTGGGACCGGCGGGGCGCGCCGGCGAGGAGACCGGCCCCCTGGTGGAGGCGGTGACCGCCGGCGTCGAGGGGCTGGAGCCCTACGTGGCCCGCTTCCTTCCCCACCTGGCCCTGGCGGCGGTGCTGCCGCCGGCGGCACTCTTCTTCGTCTTTCCGGCGGAGTGGCGCGCGGGGCTCGTCCTCCTCTTCTCCGCTCCCTTCATCCCGTTCCTCATGATCCTCATCGGCCGTGGCTCCGAAAGCCTCAACCGCCGCCAGTGGGGGCGCCTCTCCCGCATGGCGGGGCACCTCCTCGACCTCGTCCAGGGGCTCCCCGACCTGAAGATTTTCGGCGCGGCGCGGCGCGAGGCGGCGGCGGTGGCCCGGGTCTCCGAGGAGTACCGCCAAGGGACCATGGCTGTGCTCCGGGTGGCGTTCCTCTCGGCCTTCACCCTGGAGTTCTTCGCCACCGTCGGCACGGCGGTGGTGGCGGTGATCGTCGGTTTCCGCCTCTTGGGAGGGGGGCTGGTTCTCGCCGATGGCCTCTTCGTCCTCCTCCTCGCCCCCGAGTTCTACCTGCCGCTCAGGACCCTGGGCCTCTCCTACCATGCCCGGATGCAGGGAACGGCCGCCGCCGAGCGGATCGCGCCGCTCCTGGCTCTTCCCGAGCCCGAAGGATACTGCGGCGCCCTTACGGTACCATTGGGGCCGCCGGCGGTCCGGTTCGAGGGGGTCACTTTCCGTTACGGCGGCGAGCGGGGAGGGGTGAGCGGCATCGACCTGGAACTGCCGGCCGGAAGCCTCACCGCCCTAGCCGGGGAGAGCGGCACCGGCAAGAGCACCCTGGTGCGGCTTCTGGTGGGGCTGGCCCGTCCCGAGGCGGGGCGGATCACGGTGAACGGCACCAACCTCGCCGACCTTGACCCGGCCGTCTGGCGGGAGCGCATTGCCTGGGTTCCCCAGCGCCCCTTCTTCTTCAGGGGCACGATCCGGGAAAACCTCTGTCTCGGCAGCCCATCGGCCGATGCAGCGGGAATCCGCGCCGCCCTGGAGGCCGCGGCGGCCGGCGCCTTCGTGGGCCGGATGCCGCGGGGCCTCGACACGGAGCTGGGCGACCGGGGAGCGGGGCTCTCCGGCGGGGAGCTCCGGCGCCTGGCCCTGGCCCGGGCCTTCCTGCGCGATGCCTCGTTGGTGGTGCTGGACGAGCCCACCGCCGGCCTCGACTCCGAGAACGAGCGGCTGGTGGGTGAGGCCCTGGAGCGGCTGGCAACGGGTCGGACAATACTCGTCATCAGTCACCGGGAGGAGACCGTCCGCCGGGCGGAGCGGGTCGCTGTCATGGCCGGCGGACGGCTGGAGCGGGTGGTGGCGCCGGCGGAGTTCCTGGCCGCTGCGGCGGGGGAGGTGGGGAGATGAGGGAGCTTGTCCGGATCCTTGCCGTCTCCCGGCGCCAGTGGCCCTGGATGGCCGCCGGCATCATCCTCGGCGTCGCCGTCATCGCCGCCAACGCCGCGCTCATGGCCCTCTCCGGCTGGTTCATCGCCTCCATGGCCGTGGCCGGGGTCACCGCCGTCCCCTTTAACTATTTTTTCCCGTCTGCGGCCATCCGGGCGCTGGCCATCCTCCGGACCGTGGGGCGCTACGCCGAGCGGCTGGTGACCCACGAGGCTGCCTTCCGCATCCTGGCCGACCTGCGGGTCTGGCTCTTCCGGCGGCTGGAACCCCTGGCCCCGGCCGGGCTTGAACGCTACGCCGGCGGCGACGTGGCCGGCCGGCTCCGGGCCGACGTGGACGCCCTTGAGAGCCTCTACCTGCGGATCGTGGCGCCCCTGGCCACCGGCGCGGCCGCCATCGTCCTGGCGGTTCTCTTTGCCGTCCGCTGGAGTGTGCCGGCAGCCCTGGCCCTTCTTTCCTTCCTCCTGGCTGCCGGGGTGGTGCTTCCTCTCATTGCCCGGCGCCTGGCGGAGGAACCGGGGCGGCGCTCGGCGGATCTTGCGGGGGAGCTTCGCACGGCGGTGACCGAAGGGCTCCAGGGGGCCGAAGAGCTGATACTCCTCGGCGCGGCTGAGCGCCAGGCAGCGCGGGTGGATCTCCTCTCGGCGCGCCTCGTGGCCGAGCAGGAGCGCCTCGGCGCCATTGGCGGCCTCACCCTGGCCGGCGGGGTGGCCTGCGGCGGCCTTGGCGTGGCGGCGGTCCTTCTGACCGGGAGCGCCTCGGTGGCCACGGGGCTCATTTCCGGCCCGGCCCTGGTGATGCTCGTCCTCTTCGCGGCGGCGGCTTTTGAGGCTGCCGGCGGAATGCCGGCGGCGCTGCAGCTGGTTCCGGCGGCGCGGGAAGCGGTTCGGCGGATTCGCGAATTGGCCGACGCACCGGCTCCGGTCCCCGACCCCGCCGAGCTAGCGCCACTTCCCGCCGGAACCGGCATTGTCTTCCGCAACGTATACAGTGCCTACGATCCGGCCCTGCCGGTCCTCGAAGGGTTCAGTCTCGAAGTCCCGCCTGGGGGAAGGGTGGCCCTCGCCGGCCCCAGCGGCGTCGGCAAGAGCACCGTCGCCGAGATCCTCCTCCGCTTCCGCGACTACGCCGGTAGCGTCACCGTGGGGGGGACGGAGATCCGCGACCTGGCGGCCGATGAGCTGCGGGGGGTGATCGCGGCGGTCCCCCAGCGCCCGCACCTCTTCAATGCAACCATCCGGGAGAACATCATGGTGGGAAATCCAGCGGCGGGAGATGATGCGTTGCGCCACGCCCTTGAGGATGCCGGACTGGCGGCGTGGGTGGCGGGGCTACCGCTGGGGATGGAGACGCCGGTGGGGGAGGGGGGGAGCGCCGTTTCCGGGGGCGAGGCCCGGCGTATCGCCCTGGCCCGGGCCCTCGTTAAGGATGCGCCGATTCTCCTCCTGGACGAGCCCACCGAGGGACTCGATGCCGGCACCGAGCGGGAGGTGGTGGCCCGGCTGGCCGCGCGGACCGCGGGGAAAACCGTGCTGGTCATCACCCACCGTCCTGCCTGTCTTGTCTTGGCTGACCGGGTGGTGCGTCTGTCGGTCAAACGTTAGAATACTGGAGGAAACCCATGGTACGGGCTGCTGTCGTAACACTCGCAACTCTCTTGCTTCTTCTGGAGGCCAGCCAGGCCTCTGCCGAAACCCTGACCGTTACCGTCACCGGCCTGCGGGGTGTGAAGGGGACTCTCTTCGTGACGGTCTGGAATGACGAGGCCCGTTTTCTCAAGGATGTCCGGCATGCTGCGGCCCGCAGGGTGGTGCCTGTTTCCGGACCGGAAATGACCGTCGTTGTGGAGGGGCTTCCCCGGGGTGTCTATGCGGTGACGGCTTTCCAGGACGAGAACGGCAATGGTGAGTTGGACAGGAACTTCATCGGTCTGCCGAAGGAGCCGGTCGGTGCGTCGAACGACGCCAGGGGGATGATGGGACCGCCGAAATTCAAGGCGGCGGCGTTTGAGCTCAGCGGGCCATCACGGAGCATCCCGATCAGGCTCAGGTAGGGGCAAGGAGGCTGTTTCACGCCGCTCCGCGCCGGGGGGCGGCGTCGGAGCGTGCGTTTATTTCTTCCCTCTTCCGAAGCGGCTGCCCGGTCCGCTTTTCCCACGGCTGGTCCCGCTGGGACTAGTGCCGGGCCCGCTCTTCCCGCGTCCGGTGCCCGGTCCACTCTTCCCGCGGCTCCCTTCGACGGTGCGTGTGCCCGGTCCGCTGGCCCTGCGGCTGCCTTCGGTGGTGCGGGTGCCCGGTCCGCCTGCCCTGCGGCTGCCTTCGGCGGTGCGTGTGCCCGGTCCGCCTGCCCTGCGGTTGTCTTCGGCGGCGCGGGTGCCCGGTCCGTCTGCCCTGCGGTTGTCTTCGGTGGTGCGGGTGCCCGGTCCGCCTGCCCTGCGGCTGCCTTCAGTGGTGCGTGTACCCGGTCCGCCTGCCCTGCGGCTGCCTTCGGTTGTGTGGGTGCCTGGTCCTCCCGCCCTGCGGTTGCCGCTGGTGCCGGGGGTGCTCTTCCCGCTGCCGCTGAAGCTGCTGCCGGGTCTGCCTTTGCCCGGTCTGCCGGCGCCGGGACGGGGTTTCTGTTTCTGGGGCCGTGCAATACTTACGGTGATGGCGCGATTTCTCAACAGCGCCCCGTCCAGGGTCTCGACCGCCTCCTGGGCCTCTTCAGCCGTCGACATCCGCACGTAGCCGCACCCCTTGAATTCGCCGGTCTCGGGGTCGATGATCAGGTGGACCGACGTGACGGTGCCGGCCACCGCAAAGAGCTTCTGGAGATCCTTTTCTGTGGCTTCGTAGGACATGTGCCCCACATAGAGTTCTTTGCTCATGATTCTTCCTTTCATGCAATATTTTCCGATGGTAGCAGATTGCGCGCCAAAAGCATAAGGATTTGCCGTTGATTGGGGAGGGCACTACCTTGACATGCTGATGGCACACTTTAGACTGTCAATTGCGGTGAGATACCGGTCCAGGTCGGAGGACAACGGAAGGACACAGGGGGGCAGAACCGTGGGGCGAATTCATAACGCGATCATCGTGGGGCAGATTGTGTTGGCGGTTGTGGCTGTTGGGCATGCAAGAGGTGCGGAGATCAGCGCCGATACCCAGCGCTGCCTCGCCTGCCACCGGACGGCAACGCCGGGTATCGTTGCCGATTGGGAAAAGAGTCTCCACGCCGTGACCACGCCGAACCAGGGAATGGCAAAACCTTCTCTGGAACGCCGTATTTCCGCCGTGTCGCTCCCCGGCGAGCTGGGGCGAACGGTGGTGGGGTGCGCCGAGTGCCACACCATGAACGCCGACCGCCATCCCGACAGCTTCGACCACAACGGCTTCAGGCTCCACACGGTGGTTTCTCCCCGGGACTGCGCCGTCTGCCATCCCGAAGAAGACCGTCAGTACGGCAATAACATCATGTCCCAGGCCCACGGTAACCTCAACAACAACCCCGTCTACCACGACATGGTCGCCATGACCAACGGCACCCAGAAATTTGATGATGGGAAACTCTCCGTGGTCCCTCCTTCCCCCGAAACCACGGCCGATTCGTGCAACTCGTGCCACGGCACCGTGGTGACGTTCGAGGGGATCATCCAGAAGGCATCTCCCTTTGGGCCCGTGAACGTTTCGCGACTGTCGGGCTGGCCCAATCAGGGGGTCGGCCGGATAAACCCCGACGGGACCCTGGGTGCCTGCACCTCCTGCCACCCCCGCCACCAGTTCTCCATCGAGGTGGCACGCAAGCCCGCCACCTGCTCCCAATGCCACAAGGGGCCCGATGTTCCCGCCTACGCCGTGTACGAGGTCAGCAAGCACGGCAATATCTACAATTCCCAGAACAAAAACTGGAACTTCAAGGCGGTCCCCTGGACCGTGGGGGAAGACTTCACTGCCCCCACCTGCGCCACCTGCCATGCCTCTCTGGTTGTTTCCCGGACCGGCGAAGTCCTTGGCCAGCGGACCCACCAGTTCAACGACCGCCTCGACTGGCGGATCTTCGGCCTCCCCTACGCCCATCCCCATCCCGTGGACCCTGACACCACCAAGATCAGGAACAAGGCGGGGCTCCCCCTCCCCACCGATTTGACCGGGGAGCCGGCATCGGCGTACCTCATCGACGCAAAGGAGCAGGCAAAACGCCGCAGCGCCATGAAGGGGATCTGCGCAGGATGCCACGGTTCCGTGTGGATCGATAACCACTTTGAGCGCTTCGATGCCACCGTGAAGGATATGAACGACAAGACCCTCACCGCCACCCGGATCATGCTGGAGGCGTGGGAGGAGGGACTGGCCAGGGGGCTTGCCGATAATGACAGCCTCTTCAACGAGGCCCTGGAGAAGAAGTGGGTGGAATCGTGGTTGTTTTACGCCAATTCGACCCGGTTCGCGTCGGCCATGATGGGTGCCGATTACGGGGTCTTCGCCAACGGTCGCTGGTACATGAACAAGAATACCGCCGAGATGGCCGACTGGCTGAGGTTTCTGGAAGAGGCCCACGGAAAGGACAGGAAAAAACGGTAGGGGGGCGGCGCCCCTTGGCGGAGTTCCCCGGAACCCCGCGACGGAAAAAGGGATTGCCGCCGCGAGGACGAAAATGGTATAACCAGTCAGCACGTGAACCACAGGGTCACCCCTGTGGTTCTTTTATTTTACCCGCACAAGAGAAGGAGTTACCCAGAGCATGATCAGCGCATCGAACGTTACCCTGTCCTACGGCAAGAGGGTTCTCTTCAAGGACGTCAACATCAAGTTCACCCCCGGCAATTGCTACGGCCTCATCGGCGCCAACGGCGCCGGCAAATCCACCTTCCTCAAGATCCTCGCCGGCGAGGTGGAGGCCGACAAGGGGGAGATCTCCGTGGGCTCCGGCGAGCGGATCGCGGTGCTGCGCCAGGACCAGTTCGCCTTTGACGAGGAGACGGTCTTCAACACCGTCATCATGGGGCACGAGCGGCTCTACAAGGTCATGGCGGAGCGTGAGGCCATCTACTCCAAGGGGGATTTCACGGAGGAGGACGGCATCCGCTCCGCCGAACTGGAGGGGGATTTCGCCGAGATGAACGGCTACGAGGCGGAGAGCGAGGCGGCGGTGCTCCTGAACGGTCTCGGCATCCCCGAGGAGCTGCGCCATAAAAAGATGAAGGAGCTGGAGGCGGGGGACAAGGTGCGGGTGCTCCTGGCCCAGGCTCTCTTCGGCAACCCCGACGTGCTGCTGCTGGACGAGCCCACCAACAACCTGGACCTGAAATCCATCACCTGGCTGGAGGATTTCCTTTCCCGCTTCCAGAACACGGTCATCGTGGTCTCCCACGACCGCCACTTCCTGAACCAGGTCTGCACCCACGTGGCCGACATCGACTTCGGCATGATCAAGGTCTACGTGGGCAACTACGATTTCTGGTACCAGGCGAGCCAGCTGACCCTCAGGCAGAAGCAGGAGGAGAACCGCAAGTCCACCGAAAAGGCCAATGAGCTGAAGGAGTTCATCCAGCGGTTCAGCTCCAACGCCTCCAAGGCCAAGCAGGCCACCTCCCGCAAAAAGCTCCTGGACAAGCTGACCCTGGAGGAGATGCCGGTCTCCTCCCGCAAGTACCCCTACGTGGTCTTTAAGCCGGAGCGGGCCTGCGGCGACATCATCCTGGAGATCCAGGGGCTCTCCAAGACGGTGGACGGGGTGCAGGTCCTGAACAATCTCGACCTCACCGTCCGCAAGGGGGACAAGATCGCCTTTGTCGGCGGCAACAGCCTGGCCAAGACCACCCTCTTCCAGATCCTTGCGGGGGAGCTGGAGCCGGACGCCGGGACCTTCCGCTGGGGGGTGACCATCACCCATTCCTACTTCCCCAAGGAGAACAGCGCCTATTTCGAGGGGGACATGAACCTCATCGAGTGGCTCTGCCAGTACGCCCCTCCCGGCGAGGGGGAGAGCTTTGCCCGGGGATTCCTGGGGCGGATGCTCTTCTCCGGCGACGAGGCCACCAAGAAGACCGGCGTCCTCTCCGGAGGGGAGCGGGTCCGCTGCATGCTCTCCCGGATGATGCTCTCCGGCGCCAATGCCATCGTTCTGGACGAGCCCACCAACCACCTGGATCTGGAGTCGATCACCGCACTCAACAACGGGCTCATCGCCTACCCGGAGGTGGTCCTCTTCGCCTCCCACGACCACGAGTTCGTCTCCACCGTGGCGAACCGGATCGTGGAGATCACCCCCGGCGGGGTCATTGACCGGGTCATGAGCTTCGACGACTTCCTGGAGGATGCCGGCGTTGCCCGGGAGCGGGACGAGCTCTATCACGGCCACGTGGAGGCGAGCCTGTAATCGGAATGACCACGGACAAACCGACATACAGCCGATCCATGGGGGGTGTGTGGCTCATTCTCATGGCTGCGGTCCTCTGGGGAACCACCGGCACCTCCCAGGCCCTGGCCCCAGCCGGCGCCACCCCCATGACCCTGGGTGCCCTGCGCCTGGCCGCCGGGGGGGTGGCGCTCCTGGCCGTGGCCCTGGTGCGGGGGGGGCTCAGGGGGGGAGGGGGGTGGCCCCTGGTGGCGACTCTCTGCGCCGGCGGGTTCGTGGCCTCGTATCAGCTCACCTTCTTCGCCGCCGTGAAGGCCACCGGCGTGGCCGTGGGGACCATGGTCGCCATCGGCAGCTCGCCGATGCTGGCCGGCATCCTGGCCTTCGTCTTCCGGGGCGAGCGGCCGGGACGGCGCTGGATGGCAGCCACGGTGCTCGCCATTGCCGGCTGCATCCTCCTGGTCATGGCCGGGGGGGGCGGCATTAGCGTCAACCCCCTCGGGGTGCTTCTGGCCCTGGGGGCCGGGGCCTCCTACGCCGCCTACACCCTGGCCATCAAGACCCTCCTCAACGGCCGCTCCCCCGACGCGGTCATGGCGGTGGTCTTCTGCGTCGGCGCCCTCATCCTCTCGCCCCTCCTCGTGGGGGCGGACATTACCTGGCTCGCCGAGCCCCGCGGCGCCCTGGTCATCCTCCACCTGGGGGTGATTGCCACGGCCGCGGCGTACCTCCTCTTCGCCCGGGGGCTCGAAACCGTCCCCGTGGCCAGCGCCGTCACTCTCACCCTGGCCGAACCCCTCACTGCCGCCATCCTCGGCGTCGCAGTGGTGGGGGAGCGGCTCACCCCCACGGCCCTCTGCGGCATCGCCCTCCTTTTTGGCGGCTTGGCGCTCCTGGCCGTGGGCAAGGGGCGGAACTAGGGAGAATCAGCTCCATTTTGCCGGAACAAGAAAAGGAAAAGGCAGCCCCTGGGGCTGCCTTTTCTCGTGCAGAGCGGTTCAGTTCGCTCGGTGAATCACAGCTTTTTCCCGCGGCGCAGCGCCACCAGACCGGCAATACCCAGACCGGTCAGCAGCAGGGTGGACGGTTCGGGAACCGTTGCCGGGGTCTGGGAGAAGCGCTGCTCGAATCCGAAGAGTTCTGCCGTATCGGTATCATCTACGGACCAGACCAGGATGTTCTTGGTCACCCAGATCTCGCTCTGGGGAGCGAATGTTGCCGAGTTAAAGGTATTGTCGATGAGCTCTTGCGGATCGCCGAATACGCTGAACTGGACGTCCTTTGCCCCCAGGTTTTCCTGACCGGCGGCCGAACCGATGGTTTCCCTGATGTACGTGCCGAGATCGTAGCTGCCGTCAGCGGGATCCCACGCCAATGAACCATCAGTCAATGTCAGAGAGTTGTCCCTGATTCTCATAGTGGGGTCAAGAACCGAGGCACGGAAACCGAACATCAGGTCGACGTAGGCGTAGATCCCATCGCCGGTCACGGACAGCTCATTGTTGGAAACGGTGAATTGCAGGCCGGGACCCGGGTTCGTGCCTCCATCGTTGAGGGGGGTGACGTCGATGTTGGCGGCGTTGAAGCTGCGACCATCGGAAGCGTCGTAGAAGGATAGGCTCCAGTTGTCGAACAGCTTGTCGCCTGCGGTGATCGAGCCGCCGTTGAACAGGTCGGAGAGGGGGGTGGCCTGAGCCCCCATGCTGGTGAAGAGCACCAGCAGCAGCACAGATAAAGCACGGGTAAGATATTTCATGGTATCACTCCTTTCGGACAGGCACCGCCCCCGGCGGGGCCGGGAGCGGTGCCACCGTTATTGGACAGCGCAGTTCAGCCTGGTGCATTGCGGAATGCAGCGCTTCACATCATTGGGGGTTATCAGGCCATCGCTGTCGGAATCCCTCGGGTCGTCGGTGCCGGTTGCCCGCTGACCCCGTGCCTTGCTGATCAGCGCCAGGTCGCTCTGGTCAATGTCGCCGTCCTTGTCCACGTCGCACTTGAGCTGGGAGATGCTGACAACGGTCACGTCCTGCACCACCGGCGACTGGTTCTGGGGGTTGGCGTTGAGGGTCACCTTCACCTCGATGTATTGGCCGGTCAGGTTGAACGGTGTACCGTTGGTTACGGGAGTGAATGCACCGGATGGTACCGGGTTGTCGGAGGTGCGGGCCTCGACCGTGACGCCGGCCCCCGTGGGAACCGTGGCGTTCCAGGAGATGGTTCCCCACTTGGTGCCGGGGGTACCGCCGTTTTTGGTCACGGCCCAGCTCCCGGTCTTGGTGGTGATGCTCAGGGCCGCGGTGCCCGATGCATCGCTGTAGGTATAGGGCTCATAGCCGACCCCGATCACTCCCAGGAAGCTGCCGTCAGTACCTTTGTACTTTGCCATGTTGTGGGTCTGGCGATGGACCTGCCAGATATCGTTGTTGGCATCGGCGATGACCCCGCGGCTGTCGGAACCGCCCACTTGGCTTCCCTTGTCCCAGATGACGGCGCCGGAAGGAGCGAACTTGACCACACCGCCGGTCTGCTTGCTCACGAGGATATTACCGTCGTTGTCGGTGCCCACCGCGTAGGTGCAGTAGTTGACAGGGGCCGGCTTGCTCCAGTTGTTGGTCCCGTTATCGATGTGTTCCACATAGCTGTTGCAGGAACCACCCATGATAACGTGGGTGACGTTGCTGGCATCACGTCTCAGCGCAAGACCGTATACGGGGTTCGGCATGGGGATGTTGGTGACGGTGTACGGGCCGCTATTGCTGCCCGTGTTGGCGATCCTGGTCAGAGTCGCATTTGCCCAGTTAGCTCCCCACAGGGTGCCGTTCTGGTCGATGAGGCAGCCATAGTTGGGCTGCCCGTTGGTGGACACCGGTCCGGCAATGGTGTGGCCATCCACCGCACTGACCTTATAATACTCCTGGTTGTTGTAAAGTCCCACCCAGAGGTTTCCGTCGGTTCCGATGCAGAGCGCGCGACCGATGCCGTTAGGGCGGGTCATGCCACCCCCGTAGGTTCCGTCGGGCACCCGTTTTACCCATGCGATGCGCTCGTCCTGGATCTCGGCGGGATCAATCATGCTGTTGGCGGGATTGTTGTCCACCAGGGGCATCATCTCGCTGAGCTGGATGGTGCCGCTTGTGTCGGCGTCCGTCGAGGTGTTCACCACGGTGTTGCCGTTGCGGTCGATGAAGGTGTTGTTGAGGATCTTGAACAGGGTCGGGTAACCGCCGAACCAGCGATCCAGCACGTAGGCGTTGCCCTGGGTGTCCACCGCCGTGCGCGATGGTGCCGGGCCGCCCCAGGCGTCGTGGGCGTAAACGCCCGAGTTGAACCAGGTGCGGTAGCGGGCGATCTCGCGGCCCGGCGAGCCGCCGATTTGGGTTGAGTCAACCTTGGACAGGGTGTCCTCGCCGGCGTTGGCGATCCACAACACCGGGAAACTGGTGCCGGTGATGTTCAGCTGCAGCTGGTTGTTGTTGGGCGCGGTGTGGTTGACTCCGATCATGGTTCCCAGGTCGAAGTCGGTGTCCAGGGTGTAGGTCTGGCTTGCGGCCAGGGCGTTTCCCCCCGTCAGGGCAAGGCCGAGAACGAGGGAGGGGAGGATGAGGGGTCTGAAAGGGTGAGGTTTCTTAATCGCTCTTTTCATGGTTGACTCCTTGATGTCAGTGCACGGGCGACTGGTTGGGGATAACGGTGTCGCGTGCCGTGTCAGGCCGGAGCTTCGAAGCCTGCGGGGCCTTCGGCCGGATCATTACGTCGTTCCCCTTGTTCTTGGTCAGTCGCAGCTGCTCTCCGCCTTGGGCAGGAACGGAATATATCTGGGCCGTTCCGTTGCGCAGGCTGACGAAATAGATGGTGCTGCCGTCAGCGGACCATGCCGGATAGTTATCCTCGTCGGGATTGCGCGTGAGGTTGGTGGTACCGCTGCCGTCAACGTTCATGACATAAATGTCGCCCCGGGCCATTTCGGTGCGGGTGCCCTCGCGGCTGGAAACGAAGACGATGCGCTTGCCGTCGGGCGACCAGGCCGGGAATGCGTTCGTGTAGACATTGTCGGTAAGCGTGCCCGGATTGCCGCCGTCGGGATCAATAATACGGATGTTCAGGGCCAGATCCTTGGCTTCTGTGTACATGAGGCGCTTGCTGTCGGGAGACCAGGAGGGAGCCATCTTCCTGTTCTTGGAGAGGGGGCCGGTGAGGTTCTTCGCTTCTCCGCCAGCTGCCGGCATGACATGAATTTCCGAGCTCCCCGTCTCGCCATGGACCACGAAGGCGATCCATCTGCCGTCGGGTGAAAGCATCGGTATTCCCTTGTCCACTTTGGTGCCGGTCAGCTGCTTCAGGTTGGTTCCATCTGTATCCATGACGTAGAAATTGGTCCAGCGGTCGCGGATGGAACGGAAGATGATGCGCCCATCCGGGGTCCAGGTGGGTGCGTTGTCGGAGAATTTGTCAGATGTCAGGCGTTTCTGGCTGGTGCCGTCTGCATCCATGACGTAAATATCGGCATTGCCGTCACGGTAGGAGGTGAAAGCGATGCGCGTGCCGTCGGGGGACCAGGCCGGTTCGGTGTTTTCTTCAGGGGTGTGGGTGAGGGGGCGTTGCCCCGAACCATCGGCCTTCATGAGGTAAATCTGCGCGTTGCCGTCGCGGTTGGAAACAAAGAGAACCTCGTCGGCGGTGGTGGCCGCGCCTGCCCCCCAGGAGAGAGAAACCGTTGCCAACGCGGTCAGGATGGATGTTCGCAGGATTGAACTCACGTTGCCTCCCCGTTACTTGATGTAGCCAAACGTTCCCTTGCCGATTACCTTGCCACCCTGGTCGAGAACCGTGACATGGTAACCGCCGGGCATTCCAGGCAGAAACTCGACCTTGAGGGTTCCATCGGTGGTGACGGCCTCCACCTGGCTGGTGGTGGTTCCGTTAGGATCAACAATCTGGACGGTGACTGCGCTGCCGGTTGTCAGATCGCCACCAGTAATGGTGACTTTGCCGGAAGAATCGGGGGTTGAGGGGACTGACACCCAAGCCGTTGCAGCCATGGCTGATGGGCCGGTTGCCAAGCCGACGCCCAGCAGAAAAACAGGTAACCATTTCATCAACTTGTTCATGATGATCTCCTTTCGCCCCTGATGATGGAATGCTGCGGCCCATAATCGTGTATGTGCCCAAATTAAAATGCATTTTTTGTTCCTTCGGTGCAATTTGCTGAAATCACTGCGCAGGTGTGGAGGTGTAGGGATTGTAGTGTAAGAAAAATCGACACTATATGTACGGAATCAGCGGGTCAGGAAAGGGGTTGCCTGGGGGGCCGGTCCCTGATGGAATGGATGCTTTCAGATATGGTCCGGCCAAGGCGGGGTAATATCTCAGGGGAATGTCTGTGGATTAAGGATAGGCTTGGAGGAGGCTTGATCAGGGGGGATTACAAGGCAGGGATGTGGCGGAGGATGCGCGAGGTGGTTGATGACTACCCTTGGCATAAACTCAAGGGAATGGGGGGATTGGCTGTAAAGGTTTCCGACGGGGGTTTCTCCTGGGTGGTTTTTCGGCTGCCCTTTCAAACAGGCATTCAAGATGTCACCTGAGGCCGTCTACCGCTCAAGGGGGACGGCCTCATTCGCCATTGTGCTGGTGTCAGTGATGCGTCACTTCAGCCTTCTCTCCGCTACTCACCTGTGCCGGGAAAAAGTCAGCCGATATGCTTTGCATCCCCGCATTTGCTGATAATCTCATAACCATGGTTGAATATGATTTTCTCACCACCTGGCGTCTTGCCGCGCCCCTTAATCTGGTCTGGGAGGCAATCTACCACTCCGAGCGCTGGCCGGAGTGGTGGCCCGGGCTTCTGAGTGTGGTCGAACTGGAAAAGGGCGACGACAGCGGCATCGGCAATCTGCGCCGTTACAGCTGGAAGGGGGTGCTACCCTATAGGCTGGTTTTCGACATCCGCATCACTCAAATCGACCGGCCGCTCTTGCTGGCCGGCACTGCCAGCGGCGACCTGTCCGGCACAGGGGTCTGGCGCTTCAGTGAAGATGGTGGAGTTGTCGTGGTGCATTACGAATGGCGGGTCGCAACGCAGAAGGAGTGGATGAATCTCCTTGCTCCGCTTGCCCGGCTGCTCTTTAGCTGGAATCACGACCAGGTGATGCGCTGGGGGGGAGAAGGATTGGCCAGACATCTTGAACAGCAACAGACAAGATTCGGCCAGGCTCAGAGCTGAAAGAGCTCGTCAGCCAATGCCGGGTTGAGCTCCAGGTCTTCCATCAGCACCTCTTCAAGCAGATTGCCGTTGTGGTCATAAGCCATAGCCTTGAGCGGCAGCAGGGTCATCGTGTCCAGCCAGAGCCGGTAGCTATGCACTCCGGTCAGAACGATATCCTTGTCCCCCACGACCGACACCATCAGTGCTCCATTCCTTCCGACGGTGGTCTCCCCTTCAATTTTGGTTTTGCCATGCTCTTGCAGCCGCTGCACCTGCTGCAGGAGAGAGCCCAGGTCAGAGGCGTCTACTCGGTGGCCATGCGCGCTTTTCACAAGGCTGTTGTCCGGGCTGAGGGTCAGAACCAGCAGCTTGGCAAAACCGAATGGTCTGAGTCGGACATTTTTGCTCACGGGGTTGTAGACCAACTGCGCCCCATTATGGGGATTGATGAAATCCATCCTGACGAAACCAGGTTTTTTGTAGCTGTAGCGGATCACCTCGACGCTGTCGCCATGTCCGGAGCGCAGTGTCACCCGATAGCTGTCGAGTTGGCGGAAATTAGCCAGTGCTGAATCGACCGGATTGGCGGGAAGTGCGGCCAGCGTGAGGAAAAGGGCCATTACCGTAAGCATGGCGCTATTCGACTACCTCCAGGACTCCTTCCATTCCCTTCTCCCGGTGGCTTTCGAAAAAGAGGAGTTTCTTGTTGCAGTAGAAAGGATAGCTGCCGACCTTGGTCGGGGTGAAACGGATAACCTTGGCTTCATTCTCCATGGTTGCGTCAAAGGCTATCCCTGCCTCGGGCGCAGCAACGACAATATTGTGCGGGACCATCCCCGGCTCTTTGCGAATCTTCAATTCCACCGGAATATTGACTTTTACGATGATCCGGTTAGGGGTGAAGAAATAGCTGCCGCCGACAATCTCCACTCTTTGCACCCCGTCCTTGGCAACACTTGCCTTGTATGGCTTGCTCGGTGTCGGCTGTTCCGCACCTTTGGCCAAGCCTGTACCACCGGCCAGCAAAAGAGCACCTGTAAGTAGAAAGATACTGTGCCATAATTTCATGTTCGCGACCTCCTGTCTCGGATCTCTATCAATAATAACGCTCTTCCGTGGATGTAAAAGGTACTTCAGTCAAAACTGGCGTCCTACCGCTACTTCATCTTTGATTTCAGCTTGATCTTTTTGCCTGCAACCATGAAGTTGCCGCTGCCAAGATGATGAATCGTCTGAGGATTTTTCACTGCGGGGTCAATCCATGCATGGTTTTTTTAAAGCCTCCGGCTTTGCCGGAGGTGAGTCACTCTCCGTTCCCACAACGATTGACATCGGCATTCGTCGATTCAGTTGTGAGCGCCGGGTTAGCCAGCCTTGAGGACGCAGTGCTCATGTCATGAACGCTACAAAGGTTGCTCTGAGGCGTGCATCAAGTGTACAGCGAACACCATGAGCCACAACGAGAGGACTCCTGTTGCGAGGTGCTCAAACAGGCCGGGAGTATTCACAGGATTCCGACTCCATGACATGAGAAGAAGAAAAATCAGTGCCAGAATGCCGGTACCGACGGAGTACCAAGTCAAACGCTGCGGCCAACCATGTCGCCGGAAGATGATGCCCCATGCGATTGCAGCCAGGATACCTGATAAGAAGCCGACAGTGGCAAACAGTCGGTGTAGTTCTTGACTCGACGAGAGCCCCCCGCATCCGGGATCGCAGGGGAACACTCCTGCGCCTATACGCCCCAGTCCCTCAAGGGCAATGAGGCCTGCGGCCAGCGTGGAGCACCATCCTTTTCGGAAGGTCGCCATCAGAACTGAGGCGAAACAGAGATACAGAAAGCCCGTGAATTCGAATGCTGCATATCGCATCATGACCTCCGTGGAACTCCCTCGTTCCCCAAGCTCGCTGATGTAATGCGTGATGTGATTGAACTCCGGTCGCATAGCTCCCGCAACGCCGATGAGTGAAAGCCAAAGGAGCGGGCCCA